>JAIXVO010000486.1 GCA_027482985.1 Cyanobacteriota bacterium | reverse complement strand
CTCACACTACCAGGGCCTGAGACTGGGGTGATGGTTGCCTGCGACCAGGAGGGGTTTGTGCCCTTTGCCTACAGCGACATGGGCATGGAGTGGGTGGGCTGCCAGGTGCCCAGCGCTGGTGGCTCCGTGGGGGCCGCCTCTACCCTTACCGAACCAGAAATGGCCGAGGTGCCCAGTCCTGTGGGCGGCATGGTCTCCCAGGTGACGATTCCTGGCCCCCAGAGTGCCATGGTAGTGACTTGCGCGATCGGGACTCCCTTTATGTACGACGACCAGGGGTCCTGGGTGGGTTGCCAGGGCCTCTAGGGGTAGCCCTGTAAGGCGAGACACTGTTCTGTCACAGAATTGAGCCAGGAGCCAGAAGCCGGTCATGGCGGCACTCCTGACTCCTTTGGCATTGGCGGCTAGCTCAACTGTCGATGGCGGATCAGGTAGCTAAACGCCTCCCCCTGCTCTGGGGTAATCAAAATCCCTGACTCTGGTATCGCTATCAACTGGCTCCAGGTCATCTGCTCGGCGTAGTTGAGCACATGCAGGGTGTGGATGGTAGAGCGCACCCCATCGGGCGAGCCTATCACCAGATGGCGCAACCGTTCGCGCCCCGGCTGAGGACTAGGGTTTGCCAGGCGCAGGGGATCGAGACCTCCGAGTTCTTCAAGAACTCGGAGGTCTTGGCGAGTAAAACACAACATAGTTCAGGGATTCCTTTGCTAACGATGGGTAAGGAATCCCAAAAACTTGGCCGCCCCAGACATGTGCAGTTCGGGGCGGCCAGGTAAAATCAACCTTAGCCTCCGAGACAGCTAGTACCTGTCGACGGGGTTAGCCGCTGGTTGGTGTTGCAAGCACCTTCCAGTGGCGTTAGACCAAATTTTTGGGAAGCTCAGACTGCACGCAGACAGCCATAGCTCAGTAAAATACTCTATTCGGCTACCGGAATCAAGTCAAAATCGCTACCTGCCGAGAAACAGGGTTTAATGCTGCGACTGCACGCTAAAGCATCGTTCCCATGCTCTGCGTGGGAACGTCGCCCCTGGCGCTCCTGCGCCATATAGATGACGCTGGAGCGTCTGGGGTGCGTCTCGACGCTAGAGCGTCGGGACGATGAAATCCTGCCAGGGTGCTGCCTCTGCGAAAGCACCCTGGCAGTTTTGGGGTGGATTCTTTTGCCAACGATATAGTTGTAGAAACTGCGCCCACGGTTCTGAAAGCTATGGTGTTAGACATTCTTGCTGCGATCGGGTTGAAGGAGACAGGCAAGTACGTCGCTAAAGATGTGTTGCTGCCCCTGCTGCAAGGCAGTCTGGAAGATTATGCCAAGGATTTTTTTAAGGGCTGCATTGCCGATGCAGCGGGTTTAGCCAGCCAAGCACCCGTGCAGAAAGCGCTAGGCGAAGCGCTGAAGGCGTTTGTGGAACTGGTCGAAGAGGAGCTGGAGTTTCAGGGCTGCTCTGGGGCGGAGATTCGCGATTTTTATGAGATTCCGCTGCGGGAGTTCATGAAGGATAAGGACGTGAAGGCAACCTTGGGCAAAGCTTTTGAGCCAGACTGCCGCACCATTGATGCCGAGGTGCTGGCGCTGCGGTGGGACGCACTAGAGTTGCGACTCCTGCCGGAGGAATTTGACTGGCCGCAGATTGGCAAGCAGTATGTGCGGGCGGTAAAGGGCATTTTGCGCAGTTCCGCTGAACTGCGGGACTTGCTGAAGCTCCACAACCAGGAGGCGATGCGCCAGGGCATTGAAGAACTGGTAGGGATTCCGCCGGATTTTGACTTGCAGAAGTATCAGGAGACCCTACGGGAGCAGTACGGCAACCTGAAGCTAGAGTCGCTGGATACTTCTGCCTATGCCTACAACGACCTGAAGCTGTGGCGCATGTTTATTCCCCAGGATGTGCGGACGTGCCAGGAGTTTAACCCTAAGGTGTACGAGATTCCGAAGGAGAAGCTAAAAGAACTCCAGCAGCGGGGGGAACTAGATGCCGAAGCGCTGGAGGCAGCGCAAATTGAAGCCTATCGCCAGACCTACGTGGAGCAGCCCATTCAAAATGTGCTGGAGGTGGTGGGGCGCACGGCAGGGGTGGGGCAGCGGAGCCGCCCAGTGGCAGACTGTGCGGTGGTGCTGGGCGATCCGGGGTCGGGGAAATCGACGCTGTTGCAGTATGTGGCGTTGCAGTGGGCCGAGCAGCCCATTCACGACTTGAAGGAACTGGCCCAGCGACCGCTGCCGCTGCTGATTGAGCTGCGAAAGTATGCGCGAGACCGCAACGACCAGAAGTGCAGCAGCATGGTGGAGTATCTGCACCAGGGGGACATTGCCTGTCGGCTAAATCAGCAGCGGCTCCATGAGGTGCTGCTGGCGGGGGATGCCATTGCCTTGTTTGATGGCATTGATGAGGTGTTTGACCCCAACCTGCGGGATGTGGTGGTGACAGATATTCACCGCTTTACCAACGACTACCCCCAGGTGCAGGTGGTGGTGACCTCGCGATGGCTGGGGTACAAGGCGCAGACCCTGCGGGATGCGGGGTTTCAGCACTATATGCTGCAAGACCTGACGGATGAGCAAATTGCCGAGTTTATTGCGCGGTGGCACGACCAGACGTTTCCCGAAGGGGCGGATAAGGTACGCAAGCGGGAGCGGCTGCACAAGGCAATTCGCGAGTCGAAGGCGATTCGCGAGCTGGCGGGGAACCCGCTGCTGCTGACGATGATGGCCATTTTGAACCGTAACCAGGAGCTACCGAGGGATAGACCGGAGCTGTATAACCAGGCGTCGCGGGTGCTGCTGCACCAGTGGGATGTGGAACGCAACCTGATCGAGCAGCGGCTCGACCCGGTGACCATTGACTATGCCGATAAGCAGGCAATGCTGCGCAAGGTGGCTGACCACATGCAGTCGGGTCAAGATGGGCTGGCGGGGAACATCATAAGTGCTCAAGATTTGGAGCACATCTTGATGGAGCATTTGAGGCTCATGGAGGTGGATAAGCCCCGCGATGTGGCGCGGTTGATGATGGTGCTGAAACTCTTGTCCCTCGGTCGTGGGGCCTCGGGCGTGCGCTGGCAAGTGATTGCGCTGTTGCAGGATATGCTGGCGCGGGACGTGACCCCGGAGATCCCGGCGCAAGGGTCCGTGGGGGCGTCCGGCG
>JAIXVO010000561.1 GCA_027482985.1 Cyanobacteriota bacterium | reverse complement strand
ATCCTGCCAGTTGAGATTGACATAGCCAAACGCTAACTCTAAAAATTCTTGGACGGAATGGGTTTCCCCCGTCGCCACCACATAATCATCTGGCTCCGCCTGCTGCAACATCAGCCACATTGCCTGCACATAGTCTTTGGCATAGCCCCAATCCCGCTTCGAATCGAGATTCCCCATATAGAGTTGCTGCTGCTGTCCCGCCACGATGCGAGCCACGGCACGGGTAATCTTGCGCGTCACGAAAGTCTCCCCTCGGCGCGGCGATTCATGGTTAAACAACATCCCATTACAGGCAAACATCCCATAGGATTCCCGGTAGTTCACGGTTTGCCAGTGGGCGTATACCTTGGCACAAGCATAAGGACTGCGCGGGTAGAAGGGGGTAGTTTCAGTTTGGGGGACTTCCTGCACTTTGCCAAACATCTCAGAAGAACCCGCCTGATAGAAGCGCACCGCAATTCCGGTCCGATGTTGGTAGTCGCGAATCGCTTCCAACAGCCGCAATGTTCCCATGCCCACCGAGTCTACGGTATATTCCGGCGAATCAAAGCTGACTCGCACGTGGGATTGTGCCCCCAGGTTATAAATCTCGATCGGCTGCACTTCTTCGAGAATCCGCCGCAGCGTCGTGCCATCGGTCAAATCCCCATAGTGCAAAAACAGCTGAGCGCCTTCGTTATGGGGGTCTTCGTAAATGTGGTCGATGCGATCGGTGTTAAAGGTCGAGGTGCGGCGAATAATGCCATGCACTTCATACCCCTTTTCCAATAACAACTCACTGAGGTAAGACCCATCCTGTCCCGTAATTCCTGTGATCAATGCGCGTTGATTGGTTCCCATACTTTTTCCTATGTCTTAAAGCGACATCCCAGTAAGGTCACTTACATTTTCACTCGTAAACGTTAAAAGCTAAATCGAGAATACCGATTTCTCTTCCTATTTCAGCTAAAATTCATCCATAATTCGCAAATGAGAAAATAAAGGCTCATGTAATTACTGAAATTTTATGAAGATATTATAAAGCACTTGGATGAAAGGGATCTCTTTCAGCACCTGCCTGTAATAAATTAGAAACACCTAAAAGAGCGGTAAAAAATCAAACAGATTAATGCCTTTGTTGACTTCAAGGTGTGGCATCTCGAAGTTGTCTTTCCCCAATAGATTGCGATTATCTAGGCCAGGGTCATAGCTGTGACATCAAGCAGCAATAATATAAAGACTCGACCTAGATAACGAATATCCCTTGGTATAGTCCAGGATCGGATGGCGATCGCAAATCTGCGAGACGCTGACCAGCACACTCATTAAAAAGTGACTGACTTCCATTTTCTTTTTTCAACAGAGTGACAGAGGCTTCTGAATGAACTAATCCAATGGTTTGAGCAATTTATATAGAAGACTCGTAATTAAAATGGGATTAAGTGAAAACTAAAGTCAATGCTTGTATATAAACTGGCTGAGTATCTATATACGCACCGCGCACTCATAATAAATTGCAACTATTGTGGGCTAAATATAGAGATTTTAAATAGCTTAACTAAATTTTTGGGAAGCCGAAACTTAATCTATTACCTGGACGCTAATTCTCAAGTAACTCTCATGTCAGTAGATGAATTCATAGATGAAATGGACAAGCGTTAAACTTAGCGAATTCTCTAAAGTCAAGATGATCTGACTGAAGATCGATCTCTCACCCCCTGCTTTCCCTATTTGTGCGATCGCGATCGCAGCCGGGAGTCCCGGATCATGACCCAAAATTATTGTAAAAAGAAAAGAGACTGAATCGCTGCTGGCTTTGGGCAAAAAAGCTGGCTTAATGGGTTTGACATCGGTGTTAAAACTGAGACAACTACTGTAAGGAGAGTCGAATGACGAAGGAACAGGCGACGGTATTAGTCACGGGGGGCGCTGGTTATATTGGCTCTCATGCCGTTCTAGCACTACAGCAGGCGGGGTATGAGGTGGTGGTGCTGGATAATCTGGTCTACGGTCATCGGGACATTGTGGAATCGGTGTTGAAAGTCGAATTGATTGTAGGTGATACCTGCGATCGCGCCTTTCTGGATCAACTCTTTGCCAGTCGCGAGATTACCGCCGTTATGCACTTCGCGGCTTATGCCTATGTGGGCGAATCGGTTACCGATCCCGCCAAGTATTATCAGAATAATGTGGTGGGTACCCTGACTCTGCTAGAAGCGATGCGAGCCGCCGGGGTTGACAAGTTTGTATTTTCTTCTACCTGTGCCACGTATGGCGTGCCCACCACAGTGCCAATCCCCGAAGACCATCCGCAAAATCCCATCAACCCTTACGGCGTGACAAAGTTGATGGTCGAAAAAATCTTGCAGGATTTTGACCACGCTTACCAGTTCCGTTCTGTCCGCTTCCGGTATTTTAATGCAGCTGGTGCTGATCCTGATGGGCGCTTGGGTGAGGATCACACTCCTGAAACCCACCTTATTCCCCTGGTGCTGCTGACGGCTTTAGGGCAGCGCCAATCGGTATCGATTTTTGGTACCGATTACGAGACTCCAGATGGCACCTGCATTCGCGATTACATCCATGTTACTGATTTAGCACAGGCGCATGTATTGGGGTTGGCATATCTGCTCCAGGGCGGCGCAACCACGGTTTTTAACCTGGGCAATGGCAATGGCTTTTCAGTCAAAGAAGTGATTGAAACGGCGCGGCAGGTGACGGGGCGATCGATTCCAGCGCAAGAGTGTCCCCGCCGTCCCGGTGATCCGCCAGCACTAGTGGGCGGTAGCGATCGCGCCCGCGCGCTTTTAGGCTGGAACCCGCAGTATGCTGACTTGCAGCAAATTATTAGCCATGCCTGGCAATGGCACCAGCTGCGACATCAGTCATAGGATCAGCAAGCAACGGCCAGTCTAGAATACCTTAGGATAGAACCTGGGGTATTCTCGTTCCAATTACATTTTTCGGTCTCACCCGCCCGATCCTTATTGGGGTCGGTGCGAACGCCGATCTCGGCAGTCCCGTAGAGTCTTGTGAAAACACAAGTTTGGGAGCAGCACCTTACAGGTGCGCCATTCCCCCCAGCCGTTGACGCATTCATGTTCAGGTTTCAGGCTGCGATCGCTGCCAGGTTTGCAATAACCAGGTGCTAACTTTCCCATGATTCATGACGCGGCTGCGGCGTAAGGCTTCTTCCAGGAGAGCAATTTCGAGGCCCGTCAGGACTTGCGATCGCTCGATGCGGTAACTGCCCCGATTGGCGATCGCGAAGGCCAGAATTTGGGCGTTCTGCACATCCACAATCCAATATTCGCGGACTCCCAAAGCCTCATACAGCAGGCGTTTTTCACCTTTATCGTCGGCCAGGGAAGAGTGGGAGATCTCAATCGCTAAATCGGGTGCTGGATACTCATCTAAATTGATCACCGTGGATTCCCAGGGAATGACTTCGGCATTCTCACCCAAGTAAAACGAAACATCCGGTTGGGCTTCGCGACAGCCTGTTTTGCGATAGGTGCAGTTGTCATGACCATCGAGATTGAGATCATTCAGGCTGGCGAACAAGCTAACTGCCGTAATCACAATGAAGTGGTCACGGGAATGGGGATTACCGACTGCTGCCATTTCAACTCTCATACGTCCATCAAAGTAATACCCCTTGGCCTTGGTATAGGCGGGGTCAGCTATCACCTGGAGATAGTCATCCCAGGTGGCGGCGATCCAGGTATCGGTGGGAATGGAGGTGGGCGATAGATTCATAAACACAAGGGGCGATCGCGTGTCTTCATTGTAGTCAGCGATCGCAATTTCCCTTGATTGTAGGGCAGGAGCAGGCGATCGCCCGGACGGCTCAATCCAGCCTTAAATCGTGATGATTTTTTTGCTATCGAGCAAGCTGATGTCGGCCACTTCCAGCGGCAGGTAAACTGTCATCACTTCACCCTGTTGAGGCCGCTGTTTCACAATCAACTTACCGCCGATCGCCTGGAAGAGATTTTTCGTCACGGCCAAATTCAGGCTCAAGCTGCCCGTTTCTGGCTGGAACATCAGCATCTGGCCGATCGATTTAGCAGAGCTTTTCCAGGAGCTAAAGGGATGGTCGGCATCCTTGCCATGATTGGCTTCATCCAACTGCGACTGCAATTGCACCTTTAATTGACTGCCAGCAGGGGCAACTTCCACCTGAATATGACTGCCAGCGGGCAAATTCCGCGTAAAGCGTTCGATCAAGCTGGTCAATGCCTGATCCAAGACGGTCGGATCACTCACAACAGCGGGCATCTCCTGTGGCAAATCCACCGTTAATGTCATTTGGCGCTGACTGGCTTGCTGCTGCCAGCGGGGAATGCTTTGCTGAAACACATCGCCCAAACTCGTCCGAATGAGGGACATGGCGGCGGCGGGTGGTGTCGTTGCCGATTCAATTTCAACCGCTTTGAAGATCAACCCAAAGCGATCGATCTGTTCACTACATTCGCGATCAATAATCCCCAAACGGCGCAACACATCGGCTGGCAGATCTACCCGCTTGAGGAGCGATCGCGTCAGGGTACGAATCGTCGTCAGCGGCGTTCGGACTTCATGCGCCAGGGCCTTGACCAATTCCAGATCAAAACTACTCGTTTCTGCCGCCGCAACCGCTTCCGCCACTGGTGCAGGCGGCGGCAACTCGGCAACTTTGGAGTCTTCACTCACCGGATCTGGCAAATGCTGCAACAGCAAGTGGCTAAACTGCATCACCACTTTAAAGTCCGGTGTCACGGGCGGAAATTGCGCCGCCAACTCGTCTAAAAAGTCCACCTGATGCGAACTCATCAACAAAATGCGAGGCCGGACCGCGTCCCAACTGCGCTGTACGACTTCCGGCGCAAAGGAAAACATCAACGCGGGTTCACCCGCCAAATTTTCGCCCAATACCAGCACCACACTGAACCAGGGCGTAAACACCAGACAAAATGGTTCCTCCGCCAACGGATCACCGGGCAACAACGGCAGCACTGAGTTGGTAAAGTGGCGGGCAGGGGAGGCATCGGCGGCAGGCAGTAATTGAAAGCCTAACCAGTGGGGCGCGTGAGCCGACGGTGCAGCCAGCGTCCAACTCGACAACTGTTGCGCCACGGGCTGACTCAAGACGGGCGATGGTCCCGCTAAGACAAAGCCACATTGCGACGTGTGGGCATTATTTAAATAAATGGTTTGGGTCGCCGCGTCTTGTTGTAACTGCTGAGTGAGGAGCGCATCCAGAGCCGCGATCGCGCCTGTCCATTCCCGTTCGGCCCGGAGTTGTTGCGGCGATCTCGCCAACGACACGGACGGCGATGCAGTCTGCCCAGGGGCGAAGTGCAACGGTGGCAGTCCTGCTACTGTCGGTACAGCCCCGCTCCCAGTGGGGTCACTCAAAGCCACCACTTCACTCAACGTTGGCAACAGCCACTTGGGCACAATCTCACCCCCAATACCCCATAAATATCCTGCTATTACGAGGTTATCTGGAATGTCCCTCAAACGGTAGTCGCTGAACCGTACTCCCCAGGTGGCGATTCCCGCTACCGATAATTGGTAAACTGCAAGGCCACGGGATAATCTTCTTGCTTCAGGCGTTGGATGACCGCTTGCAGATCATCCTTCGATTTAGCCGTGACGCGCACCGCATCGCCCTGAATCGACGACTGCACCTTATTAAAATCATCCCGAATCATCTTCGTGATTTTCTTCGCCAACTCCTGACTAATCCCCTTCTTCAAGGTGACAATCTGGCGGACGCGGTTGCCACCGGAGGCTTCGGGCTTACCATACTCAAAAATTTTCAGCGACAAGTTGCGCTTAATCGCCTTGGTTTGAATCAGACTATTGATGGCATCCAGGGTGAAATCACTATCCGTATTGATGGTGATCGTGTCAGCCCCGAGTTCTACCGTCGTTTTCGTGTCTTTCAAATCGTACCGACTCTGGATTTCGCGCGTCGCTTGATCGAGCGCATTAACCAACTCCTGCCGATCAAAATCACTGACGATATCAAAAGAGAATGAAGCAGCCATAGGTGAATGGAGAAAGATTAACAGTCAACCGGATTGCCTATTTAGTGTAAGCCATCGCGATCGCGGCGGTCCCCTTCGCTGGCAGGAATTTAGAGTTCGCGGAAATCGTACATCACCACGCCCGTATCTGGATCATTGTAAACATCCACATAGCCCGTCTTGACCAAACCCCGTAAAGCCACTTCCACCTCAGCAAAACTGACTTCGGTATCCATCACCGCCTGAGTCACCGTCAACTTACCCTGCCGCGCCTCCGCCGCCCGCACCAATTTCACCGTCAAGCGATCGCGATCCGGGGCGATCGTCGGTGGTGCCGCCAGTTCCCGCGTCACCACCCGCTGGATGACAGGTCGCGTCTGAGTGCCATAAGGCGAAATGCCGTATTTCTCTTGATACTTCGTGTTGTGTTCTTCCACCATCCCCGGAATTAGCACTAAGTCAAGCAACTGCCCAAAGCCCATCAGCCCAAAGGTGAACAGCCACAGGAAACCCGTAAAAATCTTGCCATTGTAGAGCCGTTGCAAGCCGTGCAATTGGAGCAGACAACCCAGCCAGAGCACGTAGGAAGTGCCGATGTTATTCATAACCCTTTTGCCGCGTGTGGAGAAGCTTGCTCACTATGATAAAGAGTTTGGGGGGTAATGGGTAATGGGTAATGGGTAATGGGTAATGGGTAATGGGTGATGGGTAATGGGTGATGGGTAATGGGTGATGGGTGATGGGTGATGGGTGATGGGTGATGGGTAATGGGTGATGGGTGATGGGTGATGGGTGAT
>JAIXVO010000507.1 GCA_027482985.1 Cyanobacteriota bacterium | reverse complement strand
TTACTTGAGAAAGCGCACATTTGAGCCAGCGCGGGGACAGTCGAATCGTCCCCACGCTGGCTCACTGTTTTGACTGACGACTGATGCGGGAGAGATTGAGCAGAACCGCCAAATTCATTCTCAAGTATCAGTTTTCCAGAAACAAAAAAGTTTAGAATAGTAGCATAAGACACAGAAAAGATTCGGACATTATCCAGGCAGGTAACTGTCAGGACAATGGTGACAGGTTTAAACGTGTCTCTTGAACTTGATTTATTCAGGAGAACCACCATGAGACAGATTTTTCGAACCACCCAACCCGCCCCTACCGCCGCTAATGAGGGGCGATCGCCTGTGGACAGTGCAGCCCAGCCCGCCGCTGCCCACCCTGAGCCGATCGGACATGTGCACGATGCCTATCGTCATTGGGTTTGGCTCGGCCTCCAGCATCGTCAAGCCCATTAACCAGTAGGCCAACTCACAAAGCCCCCGGAACTCGATGATTTACACCATCTGGTTCCGGGGGCTTTGGCTTGCACTTAATTTTGGCTTCCACTCGTTAGGCTTGCAGTTCGGGCGTGCCCTCAGCCGCAAGGGTTGAACTAGCCGCTGCGCCAGTTGCAGACAACCGTTCTTTGTCCAACCGCCGTTTACGGGCATAGAGTTGAATCGCTGCGGCCATCCCCACCACCATTGCGGTAATCAGCCAGGTGGCACCATCGGTCGGGAAGTTAGTTTTGAAGACCGCCAACATCACGACAATCACAAAGAATACCGTCGGAAATTCGTTAAACCAGCGGAACTGTTGCCCAGTCATCTGGCATTCGTTCGCCGCCAACTTTTTCATGATCCGTTTACAGACATGGTGATACCCCACCAGCAACAACACACATGCCAATTTAATGTGCATCCAGGGTTGTTTCAGAATGTCAGGTTCAGTCGTCACCAACCCGATCGCCATCGTGATCGTCAGCAACATCGCGGGTGTCATGATGATGCTATACAACCGCTTTTCCATCACCTGATATTGCTGGGTTAGGATTGTCCGCGCGGGTTCTGGTTGTTCGTAAGCTTCCGCATGGTACACAAACAGGCGGGGCAGGTAAAACATCCCCGCAAACCAGCACACAATACCCACAATGTGAAATGCTTTGAACCAGTAATAGGCCATTTTAAAAGTCCTTCAATCGACCATCGAGTTTGCTATGGGGCGCGATCGCAGCAGGCCGTAGGCAGCTAGGTTCTGACTGAACTCGACCGCAGCAGCCCCACATCGATCACAGCAACCCCGATCATGCCGCAATTTGTCTGCGATTAGCCAAATGTAACTAAATCTCAAATTTTAAGCAGGTTGTTGAGAAGAGCGCTCTAGATAGCGAGAGCTAGCGGCGCGATCGCCCTCACCATTCTGGGTCAAAAATAAAGAGACCGCTGCCGCAAAGACTTGATCCTGATCCCAATCAGTATGCGCATCCAGATAATGAGCCACAGCATCGTACAGGTCTTCGGGAATTTCAGTCAGGATGCTAACGGTAATATTCATACAAACCTCAGTGCAGAATTAAGCCAGTTTGAATAGATGGAATCGAGCGATGGTGAACCAGCGCCGAACTCGTCTTAAAGTTCGAAAATCAGGATTTGAGTGAATGAGGCATCGAGTAGCATTGGGGATGCTCTCACCCCACCCAGGGAGCAGCCGCAATCAAGGTAGTGCACTTAGTGATGGGACTAGCAGGAGGTTGAGCCACGACAGCGACGATGAACCCGACCGCTGGGGCGGAATCTCCGGTAATCCTTCCCTGTCGCGGCACCCAGTAAGGTCGTATGGAGAGAATTCGACTCATTTTGTGTAGATCTGCCCAAACTTGTCAATGCCAGGGAAACCTCTGAGATCAAAGGTTTACAGCATCCCGCCAACGAAGAATGGGCATTTGAATGCGATCTCCGTAACATAACTCAATATTTCTATCAGTTGAGGCGGCAACCACCAGTACCTCTGCCCTCAATCCCCAAAATCCACCAAATCCCCATTTTGCGTAGAACCCTGTGGAAAACTTTTTGCAGCCTGTGGAAAACTGAGTCTAAACCTGTGGAAAATTTGTGGAAAGCTTGTGGAGGGCTTGGGGAAAAGTCGAGAAGAAGCTAAGAATTGTAAATATTTAGAAACCTTCTCATTTCTAAATATTTCTTAATAGTTGTAAGAAGCCCATCCCTCAAAGGGTTACAAAGTGACAGCAAGTTGTCACTCTCCAGCAATTTGATTAAGCAATGTTGGTTAGTTAGTTTTTAGACGAAACTCATCTATCTAAAGGTGGATATTATTTGAGTAAAGTGGGCAAGCTCAAAGAGTTCATCTTTAATAGGACTTGTCTCGTGATCCGTCTTCGCTGGATTATCCTGTTTGCCCTGACGCTGGCCGTCATTTGGAGTTCCCCCTGGCGCTTCGCTGAGTCGGCAGCAGCTCGAGCACATCCCACTGTTGCCCCCCTCATCAAAATTGCTTACCGTTACTACCCGATCGCAGGCACAACGGCGACTGAGTTGCGATCGCAACTGAACCAACTGGGGCCGAGCGATGAAACGGAAGGGCGGCGGTATGATGCTAGAACCGATTGGGTGGTGAAGTGGACCTATCGGTATCGCCAGCAATCCCACGCCTGCATCTTGCAACAAGCGCAGACCCAAGTAGCTGTGACCTTCACGCTGCCCCAATGGCAACCCACACCCCGCGCCGCGCGATCGCTGGTGCAAGATTGGCGGCGCTATCAAGCCTCCCTTCAACTGCATGAAGATGGCCACAAGGATCATGGCGTTGGTGCAGCTCAGGACATTCAGCAAGCGCTCCGCCGTCTGCCGCCTGCTGCCGCCTGTGCTGCCTTAGAAACCCAGATTCAAACGGCCGCTCGCGCCATCATTCGCACCTATAACCAGAAAGATTTGGAGTACGATCGCGTCACCCGCCATGGCTCCACTCAAGGCGCGATTTTCCCAACTACCACTACGGTTTCACGGTGACGGGAGTGCCTGTGCTGATTTGATAATACACCTCGTCAATATCGCTATCGTGCATCCGCAAACAACCGTGGGATAAAGCCTGCCCTACACTACTCGGTTTCGGCGTGCCATGAAATCCCACCCAATTGGTGCCGTCCGTCCAAAACCCAATCCAAAACCGCCCTAAAGGATTTTTCACATCTTCGTTGGGCACCAATTGGTTTGTGAGGGGATGAATCCAATCCGGTCGTTCCCGCATTTGCAAAACCTGAAAATTGCCCGTGGGCGTTTCCCAGCCCGCTTGCCCGATCGCGATCGGGTAACTACGCATCGCCGTATTGCCGACATACAAAATCACTCGCCGCTGCCGCAGCTGCACTTCCAGACGAGGTTGAGCTGGTTCCAGGGCAACAGCTGGCATCAGCAAGGGAAGCAACCGTCGTTGGGTGGTTTGCAGCGTCGGTAAGGTGGCTTGCAAGGGTTGCCAGGTGGGTTGGATGGGCGATCGCTCAGGTGTCGCAAATTGGGCGATTGAAGCTAACGGTGTGTTGGCATATAACCAAAACAACCAGGTGCCGCTCAAAATCGGGACGATTAGCGATCGCATGACTCTTTACCCTGCCCTGCCTTACCAGAGTGCCCGCACACCACCCGTACCGCTGCCAGTTCCACCGGGACTGTCTGTGGTCTCCGTACCGCCTGCACCACCTCCTGTCCCAGTGTCAGCGGGCGAGGTCAGATTGCCAGTCCCCGTCCCGGTTGTGTTACTGGGGATCACGGTGCCGCCCTTCCCACCGTTGATTGTGCCTGGGCTGGTGGTACCAGGTGTGATGACCGTACCTCCAGGTGCAGCCACAGTTCCCGTACCCGTATTATTAGGTGTGGTCACAGTTCCACTGCCCTCAACGACACTGGGAGTTCTGGGATTATTGGGTGAAGTGATACCACCAGTCCCCGTGGTTGTAGTGGCAGGAGGCGTGGTGGTGCCAGGAGCCGTCGTTGTGTTGGGCGCAGTACTGGTGCTAGGCGTAACAGTGGTGTTGTTGGGGATGGTGGTGCCGGGCGTGGTGCCTGGAATGCTGGGTGTGCTACCAGGTGTGGTGATGGTACCTGGGATGGGCGTTTGAGCCGAAACACGTAATTCTAATGCAGAATTTTCACTCAACAAGAACACCAACCCCGGTACGCTCAGTAAGGCTGTGATGCCCAGCGTAGTGAGGGGATGTCGCCAACTAGAGGGCGAGGAATTTTGAGTTCGTTTGCGATGCGGTTGGAAATTCATAATGAAACCCTGCGTGATGACGAACTGCACTCAGATAGGATGGTGCAGATTTGGTGTCCAGAAGTGCCTAATTCACTTGTCTAACGGTAGCCGCAGGGCATTCTTTCCTTCTCTATCAATTGGCAGATTTGCCGTCTCTGTCTGGAGTTCAGCAGGTCATGCCGCAACCGACTGATCCAGGTCACACCGCATCCTCAGTCAGATCACGGTCAAGGCGATTCCGGCATCACCGAGCCGGCGGGGCGATCGCGGGATACTAATGCTTGTCGAGTTGCCCCTACCACCCATGATTTCCGCCCTCTCCTCCCCCCATTCCTTAGAACAACTGATCAACCACATCCTGGATTCCCGCCAATTAACTCGGCAGGATCAACGCCAATTACTCTCCCTCCAAAGCCTCACTAGTCAGGAACAAACTTTGGTCAATCGACTGTTCGATCGCTTGCGTCTAGGCTTGGTGCGAGTGGTCGATTAAATATTCCTCAGCCAGACGTGTAAATATTCCTTAGCCAGACGTGCTAACGGCGCGTCTCTACAATGGTCGCCTGCCCTTTCCCACCCTTTCTCTTCCGCCCCCTATCGCATTGCCCCCATCGTGTTTTTCCACGACAACTCTTTGCACAACACCATCAGGGCCTTTTGATCGGCACCGACAAAGAGGTTGCTTTGAATCAGTTCTTGCAATACTTGCTCAGTGAGTTGGGCCGCAAAAGTGCCGCCACAGCGGAGAAGCAGACTGTAGTAGCAAAATTGGGGGCGATCGCTGGCATTCCGATGAAACTGGTGAACTTCGGCTTCCGTCATGGTGTAAACCGGGGTATTGACGGGCACCACGACTTTGGGAATACCATGAACGCCATATTGTTTCCCCTGATCCAGTTCCAGGGTGCCGATTAACATCGTCCATAGCAGGGTGCGAGTTTCGTTAATTTGATCCGGGGTGAAAACGGGATCAGGTTCGCTGGTCAGCCGGGGGCCTGTATTGAGAAACATTGGGTTAAATAGTTGGGAGTTATACACCAACCCGATCGCCCAATGCCGCTCTGGACTTTCCAATTTGACGAAAGAGCCAAACCCGTAATCATCCGGTTGCGGGGGGCAGGCATAATCGATCGCATCATCTAGTTGCACCACATAATCACAGTGGGAATTGGATTTCACAACTTTACCCAGACGCATAGCAAGATTTTGACTCATGATGGGTGCCTTCAGGATACGCGGGAAGGGGTTCCAGTGAACAGGTGTATTAGCACCACGAGCAACATTCTGCCGCTCCGCCTTACTGGGTTGTTTGCACTTCCGTCGCCGCTTTATACACCACCAAATTCCGATCGGGTGAACCCATGAGGGTAGCGGTGGGGATGGGGAGTTTGGGGGCGATCGCAGTGGGGGTCGGTTTAATCGCCCCCCATTGAGTTGTGAGTTGTTGCAGGAGAACATCCTGTT
>JAIXVO010000533.1 GCA_027482985.1 Cyanobacteriota bacterium | reverse complement strand
CGAAACGGGGATGGATTCGAGAGAATAATATGATTCGGGAATTTTGTTGTGGCGGTCAAAGCCGATGAATTCATAACACCCTCCCAACTTGCAAGTATTTACCTGGTCGATCGGGATCAGGGATATACCAGGCAGGGTTCCCGTCTGGATCCTTGCCGAGCCGCGCTCCGGGTTGGGGGGGACGGTGGCGATCGCCGTTGCCATTGCCGTTACGGGTGGCCAGGGCAGGGGTAACCCCTGGTAAAAACCCGATCGCTTGTAATTCCGCCACGCTATCTTTGAAGGCGCGCGTGATGTATTCAATGTCAGCATCGGTGTGTGCCAGGGTGAAAAAGCACGGGCGGTGATCCCAGACATGCACACCTTTTTCCCGCAATAAGTAGAACAGCAGTTGGGCATAGGGCAGTTCTGCGGGGTAAGCGATGTAAAAGAAGGAGGTGAAATGCTCCAATTGAATGGGGGCACCGACGCGATCGAAGTGTTGATTCAAATGAGTGGTAAACTTATGAACCTTCTCGGCTAGCGATCGCTGGAGATCGGCACCACCTGCCTGGAGTTTTTGCAACACGGCGGCGGCGGCAGCGAGGGCCATCGGATGGCGCACAAAAGTGCCCGCAAAGAACGTCACCCCGACTTCGGGAATGGAATCATCGCCGTATTGCCAGAAGCCCCCATCCAGGGCATCCATATATGCCGCTTTACCCGCGACAATGCCGATCGGCAGTCCGCCCCCAATCACTTTGCCGTAAGTTGCTAGGTCTGCCGGGATGCCAAAGTAAGCCTGAGCACCACCCGGATGGACGCGAAATCCAGTCACCACCTCATCAAAAATCAAGGCCGTGCCCGCTTGCTCCGTGAGTTGGCGCAAAGCCTGCAAAAAGTCTTTGGGTTGCAAGCCAGGATCGCGACTGCGCACAGGTTCCACCAGAATAGCGGCTAAATCATCGGCGCGATCGCGGAGAATTTGGAGCGATTCGGGAGTGCCGTAATCCAGCACCAGCAGATTGTCAAACATCCCGGTCAGAATGCCTGGAGCCGCTGGCAGGGTTTTCAGATTAGCACCAGGACGGTATAACACTTCATCAAAGGTGCCGTGATAATCGCCCGTGAATGTTGCGACCAGATCGCGACCCGTCACTGTCCGCGCCAGTCGCAGTGTGGCCATCACCGCTTCAGAGCCAGTGTTACAGAAGGCTACCCGATCCATCCCCGTCATGTCGCTGATCAGTTTGGCGACGGTGCCTGCCAGTGGGGTTTGCGGACCGATTTCAATGCCTTTTTCCAGTTGGGCAATCACCGCTTGCTTGACAAAATCGGGATTCCAGCCAAAGAAATTTAAGCCAAAGCCATTGGTCAAATCGACATACTCATTGCCATCCACATCCCACAATCGGGAGCCAGCAGAGCGATCGACCACGATCGGATACACCATCTCTTTGAGTAAAGGAGTGAAGCCGGAAACGGTGCGGGGGTCGGCGAGATAACGGCGATGTGCCTGGGTTTGCCGTTTGGATTCAGCGGTACGCTGGGTGTAGCGATTAATCAGGCGATCGAGTGCCGTGCGCTGGTCAGCAGTCAGGTCGCCAGTTTGAGCTTTCTCAATTTTGGCACCGGGGCCCTTGCTGGCGTAGGTGGGAGCGGGGGATGAGGGGGTTAGGGGTTGGGGGTTGGGGGCTGGGGATTGGGGGGGTGGAGTCGGGAGGGGGGGAAGGCTACGGGCTTGATGCAGGAGATCGAGTTGTTGCGCCATGAGTTGCAATTGTTGGGCAACCAGGGTTTCGATCGCGCTACCGGACGCACTCGCAGCTGTGATCGGCAGGGTAAAGGCCGCAGGGGGAAGGGTCGGGAGAGTCGGGGTGATTGAGTCAGGGGGGGCGATCGCCGCTGTTGCAACCGCTGGAGCCGGGAACGCATCAGGCGGTAAACTTTGGTCTAAGAATTCTACCAGAGAAGTGAAATTGGGATAGTCCTCCAGCAAGTTGCGAAACGCAATCTTCACTTTGAATTGTTTCTTCAGCGCCATCGCCACTTGGGTCAGCGAGAGCGAATCGAGACCCATCTCCAGAAAGGTGATGTCGTCGCTTACCGCTGCTAACTCTAAGCCAGAGGTGGTTTGAATCACGTCTTTGAGCAGGGGCAGGAGCCGTTGTTTGCGGGAATCAGTCATGGCGGTAGGGGCAGTGAGTGACGAGGGGGGCGGGACAGGCGGAGCCACAGACGAGGTGGAAGCGGGTACGGTTAAAGCGGCGATCGCCCCTGGGTCAGTAGGCGCGGGTGCGGGGTCAATCCAGTAGCGTTGCCGCTCAAACGGGTAGGTGGGTAACGGCACGCGCTGCCGCACTTCATGGGCATAAAAGGCGGCCCAATCGAGTTCAACCCCCGCCAGCCAGAGCTGCCCGATCGCCTGGATGATGGCCAGCCACTCGGCATCATTGTCCGCACTGCTGCCCAGAGAGGCGATCGCGACTTGCTGGGTCACGTCTTTGGCCTGTTGCCGCGCCAGGGTGGTGGTCGTGGTGCGCGGGCCGACTTCCAACAACACCCGCTGCGGGTCTTGCCAGAGGGTCTGCACCCCTTCAGCAAAGCGCACAGTGGCTCGCAAATGACTGGCCCAATACAGGGGATCAGTGGCTTCGGCAGCAGTAATCCAGGTCGCAGTGACCGTGGAAATGAACGGGATCTGCGGTGGCGCTAAGGGAATTTGCTGCACCACGGCGGCAAACGGCGCAATCACCGGCTCCATCATCGGGGAATGGAAGGCATGAGAAGTGTGTAGGGGTTTACAGACAATTTCCTCAGCTACCAAACTTTCCTGCAATTGCGCGATCGCTGCTGTTGTCCCCGACACCACACACAGGGCAGGACCGTTAATCGCCGCGATCGCTAATTCTGGACTGAGACGCGGTTCTAGGTCTGCCGCCGCCAGCCGCACCGACAACATCGCACCAGGGGGCAATTCCCACATCAAACGAGCGCGGGTGGCAATCAGGCGCAGTCCATCCGCCAGCGAGAACACCCCAGCCAGGCAGGCCGCAACGAATTCGCCAATGCTATGTCCAATCAGCGCCGCAGGTTGAATCCCCCAACTAATCCAGAGTTGTGCCAGGGCATATTCGATCGCAAATAAAGCGGGTTGCGTATACAGGGTTTGGCGCAGCAGGGCAGTGGTTTCCGGATCAGCGGTCGCGGGATACAGCACTTCCCGGAGATCTCGTGGCAGTTCCGGGCGCAGAATTTCCGAGCACTCATCGATCACGGCCCGGAACACGGGTTCGCGATCGTAGAGCTGCCGCCCCATATTGACGTACTGCGATCCCTGCCCAGGAAACATCAACACGACATCGGGCTGACGGCGCTCAGTATAGCGGCTGGCGGT
>JAIXVO010000205.1 GCA_027482985.1 Cyanobacteriota bacterium | reverse complement strand
TTCTTCCTCTTCCTCCCCCTCCCATTTCTTCCTCCCCCTCCCATTTCTTCCTCCCTCTCCCTTTTATTCCTGCCTTCTGACTCCTGCCCCTACCGCGATCGCTGAGTTAATGGTAAACTTATGTTAAGAAGCTGAGGAAAACTCCACAGTTTTTCTGACACTGTGAATAAGTTTTTTATATCGTCCTACTGTTGCCAGCGTTGTCACTATGCTTGAAGGCTCCATCCTTTATCAGTTGAAATTGGCACACCAACCCGGACAGGTGGGCAAACGTCCATTAAACTTTGGCGTGTATTACAAAAATACCCTGGTGGCCTTGTGTCATGCTTTGGAAGACTGCATTTTGGACAGTCAGAGCCAGCCCTTAGTGATTACGGCGTTTCAGCGAGGCAAGTGGTATTTAGAGGAAGCTGATCGCTACGCGGAGCTGGCCGCAAAATCGCAACAAGTGGTGATTATGGCGGCACCGGATGCGGGCTTTCAGGAACACCCCACCAGCCAGCGCGAGAATGTTGAAATTGTCAGCTTGAAGCCGAGCGATCCGGTCGGGCAGGAATGGCATTTGATGATTTTGGCTCCGACTTATTCGGCCATGGTGTTATGCCAGGAGTTATTAGCCGAAGATTATGGGATTCAGGGCATCCCAACGCAGGACTTGGAGCGGAAGTTTTATGGCTTCTGGACTTTTGAAGCGAATTTGGTACAGGAAACCGTCGAACTCGCGATCGCCCATCTGCAACCTGACAATTCCGCTTTGGCGAGTCGGTTAACGGCTCAGGTAGCAGCCATCGAGCAAGCCCGCATGACTGCGCAACCCGATGACATGGGCGCGATCGTCGGTCGGATTGTGGACTACTTGCAAACCACGCACCATGATGTGGGCGATCATTCCACCTTCAGTCCAGTGCCTACCCATGCTGCCAACCTGGACACTAATCTGATGTCGAATGAGGTGCAAGCCTTCTTACGGATGGCGCAACTCACGGATCAAGCCGATCAACTGAATCCCAATGCAGCGGCGGAAGTAGCGGCTCTGGCAGAAGCGATGGGGCAATTGCTGGATCTCCCCGTGTGGCAACTGAATCGGTTGCGCTTGGCAGGACTGCTGCACCGTCTAGCTCCCCTGCAACAAACGGAGTCGGCGCTAACAGGAAGCGGTGTTGCGCGGTATGCGGACTCCACTACGACGATCGCCCCCAGTTGTCCCCTGATTCCCGGTGCTCAGGTTTTACGCACCATGCCTCAACTGCGGGCGATCGCTACCATCATCACGCATCTGCCAGAAAACTGGGATGGCAGTGGTCAACCGGGACAATTAGCTGGCGATGAAATCCCTCTAGAATCCCGCATTTTGGGCTTAGTGTTAGAGTTTCAACAGCATTTATCAATTGCTCGTCAAGCGGCGATCGATGAGTCCACCCCACCAGCGTTGGTTGCCCTGCAAGCCTGTCAACAGGCTCAGAATCAGCGCTGGGATCCCAAACTGGTGGAGACCCTGGCCTTACTGGTAGGCGGGTTTCAAGAAGGCTTAAGTTTACCCGTCAGCCTGCCCAAGATTTCGGCGGGGCTGTGGTTAGTAGACTCTCACTGTGCTGATGATTTATTACCGGAACACTTCCACTCCTAACCCTTATGACAGATCTGGTATCTATTCAAGCGACAAAGCACCTAGCGGGTGCGGATTTGGAAGAAGCTGACCTCGCAGCCCAAGACTTGCAGGGGAAAAACCTGGCAGGTGCTAAGCTGATGGGAGCTGATTTAAGTCAGGCTAAGCTGACAGGGGCGGCTCTGGAAGGTGCCAATTTGATTGGGTGTCAATTGGCCGCGGCAGATTTGCGGGCGAGTTTGATGGGCGCGAATCTGATGCAAGCTGATCTGACTGAAGCCGACTTGCGGGGAGCGAACTTACGCGGGGCGAACCTGATGCGATCGCGGCTCAACAAATCGACCCTGGCTGGGGCATTTCTCAGTGGCGCGAACCTGATGGGCGGTAATTTGCAAGGAGCCGACCTGCGGGGAGCTGACTTGCGGGGAGCCAATTTGAGTGGAGCCAACCTGCAGGGGGCAAACCTGATGCAAGCGGATTTACAAGGCGCGATCTTGACCGAGGCCAATCTGGAAGAAGCGTCCCTTCAGGGGGCAAACCTGGCAGGAGCCAATTTTGCGGGAGCTAATCTGCTTTGTGCTGACCTGGATCAAGCCAATCTAGAAGGAACAAATTTTGCAGGCACCTGTTTAGTCGGCACGGTGAAAGAGTCTTAAGACTTTGGTAGCGGAAATACGACCGTGAAGGTGCTGCCCTGCCCGATCGCGCTGTCTACCGTCAACCAGCCGCCTTGCAGTTCGGCACAGCGTTTGGCGATCGTCAGCCCCAAACCGGTGCCGGGAATAGTCCCCACATTGGTGCCGCGCTGAAACGGTTGGAACAGTCGGGATTGCATTTCTGCGGAAATACCAATGCCTTGATCAATCACCCGCACGACCACTTGCTGCGGTTGCCAGGACACCACCAGAGAGATGATGCCACCCGCTGGTGAATATTTCACTGCATTGGAGACGAGATTACTCAATAGGTGCCATAACAACTTTTCATCTAAATCTAAAGGTTGGCCTGTACCTTCCGCCCGAAATACCAACTCATAGGGGTCGGCGGCGGTCTGTTGAAACGCTTCGATCAGTTGTTGACAAAACCCCTCTAAATCAACGGGCACTACAGAACAGGCCAATTCAACCGTCGTCGATCGCTCCAACAACAACACATCTTCCAGCAATTCATTCAAATTCTTGGTTGCTGCATGGATGCGCTGGATATAAGTTTGGCGGCGCTCATCTGGCATCAAGGCGTTTTCCTGGTGCAACACTTCTGCCGCAAACTTGATCGCCGTCAGGGGATTGCGCAACTCATGCGCAATCAGATGTAGGTAGTCAGATTTTTGTTGCAGTTGCACTTCAGCACTGCGCTGCAACATTTGAGCCGTTGCCAGCGCATCGTATACTGACATTTCCGCTTGATGTCGCGCTA
>JAIXVO010000100.1 GCA_027482985.1 Cyanobacteriota bacterium | reverse complement strand
GCTTGTGTTACAGGCCGCTAAGAATTATTGTTGTTCTCAACGAAGAAAGTGAACAAAAAGTAAAGATTTATGGCTCCTCTGGTTGCGAACTACTACTTGACTTATCGCTGCAACGCCCGTTGTCACTTCTGCGACATTTGGGCGCTCGAACCGAAGCAAGAAGCAGATCTAGAGACCATCAAGCAAAATTTGCGAGACTTGCGCCGTTTGGGTGTGAAGTATGTGGACTTCACAGGGGGCGAACCGCTGCTGAAAGAAAATGTGGCTGAAATTTATCAGGAAGCCAAGCGGCAGGGCTTTACCACCAGCATGACCACAAACACCATCCTTTATCCCAAACGGGCGAAGGAGTTGCAGGGGTTGATCGACTTTTTGAACTTCTCGCTGGACGGTGGTGATGCGACCACGCATGACCAATCACGCGGCGTGAAAATCTTCGATACGTTGGTGGAATCGGTGGGCATTGCCCTCTCGCTAGGCGAATATCCGGTGCTGAACCATACCGTCACGGCTCAGAACTATACTCGGTTGGCAGAAGTCGCTGAGTTGGGGCAACGCTTGGGGGTGCGGGTTTGGCTCAATCCTGCGTTCACCGCTCACAGTAATTACAACGCCAAGAAGAATCCGACTCCAGATATGGTGACTGCGATCGAGGTCGCGGCCAAGCAATACGATAACCTTGGCTACAATAGAGCTGCACTGGCGTTTATTGAAGCTGGTGGTAACGATACAAAGAATCCTCGTTGTAAGGCAGTGGATGCGGTCATTGCGATTTCGCCTCACGACGAGTTGCTCCTCCCCTGCTATCACTTTGCCCAAACTGGAGTTCCTATTAATGGCCGTTTGTACGAGTTGTATAAGCAGTCGGAAGAAGTCGAAAGCTATCGACAATCGCAGGGTAAGCTGCCTGTTTGTGAGGGTTGTACCGTTTGGTGCTACCTCATTCCCAGCTTTTTCAAAGGTTTAGACAAATACTGGTGGTTAAATCAAGTGACCTATGCAGGAGAGTTCCTGGCAAGAAAGCGATTCCTTCAGCGAAGTGGCAGCTATCAGCGCACTGCTAGCTGATCTATCCACGAGTCCTGACCCCGACGAAGAACCAACGCCCACCCCTGTTTCGACTGGCAATCGTCGCCGGCGGGCAGCTGTGACGTTAATGGCGATCTGGAGCGGCACATTTGCTTTGCATTGGTTTGCCTGGGGATATTGGTTCGTTGTGGGCTTAACGACGGTGGTGGGACTGCATGCGGTGCGTGCTTTATTGGCGAAGCCGTTGCCGATGCCCAAACCTTATGAGGCGGCGATCGCGACGGTATTGCCGTTTGTCTCTGTCATGGTGGCCGCTAAAAATGAAGAAGCCGTGATTGAACGATTGGTCAAAACTCTATGTAGTTTGGATTACCCCAGCGATCGCTATGAGTTGTGGGTGATCGATGACAGTAGTAGCGATCGCACGCCCGTCATTTTGCAAGCGTTACTGCCTCATTACCCCCAACTGCGCGTCTTTAATCGACCGGCGGAAGCAACGGGGGGTAAGTCGGGTGCGCTAAATCAGGTATTACCGCTGACTCAGGGTGACATCATTGCCGTCTTTGATGCGGATGCGCAGGTGACACCGGACTTATTTTTGCGAGTAGTGCCCCTGTTTGAGCAACCGGAGCTGGGTGCAGTGCAAGTCCGTAAGCAAATTGCGAATCTCTCGCGGAATGCCTGGGTGCAGGGACAAGTCGTGGAAATGGCGCTGGATGCGTTCTGGCAACAACAACGCATCGCCGTGGGCGGCATTGGTGAATTGCGGGGCAATGGGCAATTTGTCCGGCGCACTGCCCTGGCTCAGTGTGGCGGCTGGAATGAAGAAACGATTACCGATGATCTGGATCTGACGATTCGCCTGCATCTGAATGATTGGGATATTGCTTGCACGACTTATCCCGCTGTGCAGGAAGAAGGGGTGACCACCGCGATCGCCCTCTGGCATCAACGCAATCGCTGGGGCGAAGGTGGCTATCAACGCTATCTCGATTACTACCAACTGATTCTGCGGAATCGGATGGGCTTCCGCAAAACCCTAGATATGTTTGTCTTCTGGATTTTGCAATACATCCTCCCCACCGCCAGCATTCCCGATACGTTGATCGCCGTGATCCGCCATCAACCGATGGTGTATACCCCGCTGGCAAGTGTTTCAGTGGCGATGTCGCTTTTGGGCATGACCTTGGGCTTACGCCGGATTCGCCGCGCCGATCGCACCCTGGTTTCTGCCGATCAAGTCACTCGTTCCGCCGCCGGCTTGTCCTTCCGAACCTTGCTGCAAGCGGCTTACGGCACGATCTATATGTTGCATTGGTGGCCTGTCTTAGCCAGTACAACCGCGCGGATGTCGATTCGCCCGAAACGGTTGAAGTGGGTCAAAACGGTGCATTATGGTGCGCATCCCGACGAGACCGCGATCGACGTAGGTTAAGGGTTCGCTCAATTCATCCCTTCCGGTTGATTCATCCTGCATGAACGGGAGAGTTGTTCAAAAAACGACTCTCCCGTTTTGGTGATCAGGCTTAAAACGGCAAATCATCATCGTCCTCCGCGTCATCGGGATTGGCGGGTGGGGCGATCGCGGCACCGAGATCGGGCTGATTCCACGGATCAGTGGCCGCAGAGGAGGGCGGGACAACCGGAGCCGACGGCGGGGCGGGTGTATCTGCCTCAGCCGCAGCTTCTGCCGCTTCCTCTTCGCTCAGATCCACCACTACGCCCGCGAAAAAGTCGGCCAAACTGCGTGCGGCGCGGGTGGCTTCGTCTTCTGGCACCCACGGTTTTTCAGCAGGGGGAGCGGTGTTATCGGGAGCGAGTTGGGGCGGAGGGGCGATCGCGGCAGATGGTGGCGCGGTGGGCTTGGGTGGACTGACTAGCCCAGGGGACTCGATCGCCGCCGCAGAGGGTGGGGCGGGCGGGGTAGGGCGCGGACGCGGGGCAGGCACAGGCGGCGCGGTGTCGGGGGGTGGCGGTGGTGCCGATCCTGGCCCACTGGCCGGAGGGGCAGCTTCCGGTGACGCAGTGGCAACCTCCAAGGCAATGTGAATTTTGCGACCAAAGACGCTCTCAAAGGCCGCTTCAATACTGGGCAACTTACTTTGAGCAATTTTGAAGAGCGGTTGCGTACTCACAGCCAGCCGCGCCTGCTGCCCATCAAACCCGCGCAACTGGCACTGTTGCCGCACCATGACCTGTGTGGAATAGGGGGTCATGTGCTGGATCACGTCTTGCCAGATTTGCTCCAGGTTGGCGGCTGAGGGGTTGGGGGTTGGGGGTT
>JAIXVO010000227.1 GCA_027482985.1 Cyanobacteriota bacterium | reverse complement strand
GTCAGAACAAGCCCTGAATCCCGTCACGCTGGCGCGGTTGCCAAAAATCCTGGGCGTGATCAAATCTCACATTGATACCAATCTATCAGTGGAAGAACTGTTTGCCCTGGTGGGGTTTGCCACGAGTATCGATCGCGCTAGTATGCAAATGCTGATTATGCCTGGGGAGTATGGTGACATTGGGACTTATGGCACCAGCTATTGGCTCCCTAACCTGGAAAAAATTCAGTCGCTCTCGGCACAGTATTTCAATTTGGGGACAGCGGCTAGCAGTACCTTGAATCCCGCTAATGTGAAAGTTTCGATTCAAGACAGTACGCGGCAGGCAGCGCCCCAAACCCTGGCGGCGCGGCTAACTCAGGCGGGCTATGCCAACACGCTGGTGGTGGAACCGAATGGGCAACCGCTGGCGAAGACGCAAATCGTCGCGCAGCAGGGTGATGTCCAGAGTGCAGAAGCGGTGCGATCGCTGCTGGGTTTTGGCGAAGTGCGAGTAGAAGGGACAGGGGATTTAGAGTCGGATGTAACGATTCAACTGGGGCAAGACTGGCTGCAACACCAGGGCACGCGCTAACAAAGAATGTGCAAATTCGTACAACAAACTTAAGGGTTGAACCGTATAGTGGAAGAACTTGACTCCCGCCCCTTTTGCGATCGTTGTTTCCTAAACATGTCCCCAGTTAAACTGACTAGCCGTCAACAGCAGGTGCTTTGGGCTACGGTGCGCCATTACATTGCCACCGCCGAACCCGTTGGCTCTGAAGCTTTGGTCAAAGAATATAACTTGAGTGTCAGCTCGGCCACGATTCGCAATGCGATGGGTGTGTTGGAAAAAGTCGGGTTACTCTATCAACCGCACCCTTCAGCGGGACGAGTGCCCTCCGATTCTGGCTATCGGATTTACGTAGATCAGTTAATCACACCTGCCAATTCCCTCACCCCCCAGATTGAACAGATGCTCAGCGATCGCCTGAATCTGGAAGACCACAGCTTGGAAGCAATGATTCGAGGCGCGGCGCAAATTTTGGCCACGGTCAGCGGCTACATTGCCTTGGTGACCATGCCGCAAACCTACACCACCCGCCTGCATCACATTCAACTGGTGATGGTTGATCCCAATCGGGTGATGCTGATCTTTGTGACGGACGACTATGAAAGCCGCTCGGCGCTGATGGAGTTGCCCAAACTCCCGGAAGGGGTGGAGCCTGATCCCGAACTGTTAGAACGGGAATTGCAACTGCTGTCCAATTTCCTCAATAGTCACTTACGCGGCAAAGCGATCGCCGAACTCGCGACCCTCGATTGGGGCGAACTGGATCGAGAATTCCAGCGCTATGGCGATTTCCTGACCACGGTGTTGGCGGAACTGAGTCGGCGATCGCAACTGCCAGCCTCCACCCAAATGATGGTCAATGGTCTGTCGGAAGTCATGTTGCAACCGGAATTTGCAGCCGTCCAGCAAATTCAAACCATTGTGCATCTGCTGGAAGACGAACAGGATCAACTCCTCCCTCTGATCTTTGAACCCGCCTCCTACGAACAATCCGGCAAACGCATGATCATCCGTATCGGCGCGGAAAATCCCTTAGAACCGATGCGTTACTGCACGTTAATCTCTTCCACTTATTGCAAAGGCTCCACTCCCGTCGGTAGCGTCGGCGTACTGGGTCCCACTCGCATGATGTACGAAAACGCGATCGCCCTGGTAGAAGCAACGGCAGATTGTCTCTCGGATGCCCTGAGTTGAGTGGGGAGGAGGCAGGAGGCAGGAGGCAGGAGGCAGGAGAGATTGTTACAGCTTGTTAGGAGTTGGCAGGCAATGACATCGTTGTGCCGAGTTGTAGGGCAGCATGAGAAAAATTGAAAGGCAAAGTCGTAATGAGTATGATTTAAAGAGATGAGCTTTGGTAGATCTTTATGGTGAGAGTTGAAGCAATTCCCTTAAATCAAATTCGGCGACCGTTGTATCGGCAAAACGACCAGGCTAAAGTGCAAGCGTTGATGGAGTCGATTCGCGAAATTGGGCAGCAAGAACCGATCGATGTCTTAGAAGTCGATGGTCAATACTATGGTTTCTCCGGTTGCCATCGGTTTGAAGCCTGCACGAAGTTAGGGCAGGAAACGATTCTCTGTCGAGTCCGGAAGGCACCGCGATCGGTGTTGCAGCGGCATTTGGCGTAGAGGAGAGGAGTCAGGAGTCAGAAGAACGGAGAGAGGCATCGGGGAAATCGTAGAGACGCGCCGCTGGCACGTCTCCCGCTAGACCCGCGCGAGCAGCAGTGCAGCGACAATTCTTGCTAGCAGGCTAGAGGTTAATCCTAGAAGCCCGATCGCCCTTCCACGCCCATCCGCAAACGCACCAATCGCCTCACCCAATTCATTCGTCCTCTCCCTCCTGACTCCTAGCTCCTGACTCCTGACTCCCTCTCTCTCCCGCTTATTCCTTCCCCTCCCTGTATGATGAGAAAGTCTTCAAGCGAGACTTCTCTTCTTCGTAATGAATTGATTTATGCAACAGCGATCGCAGCTCTGGAACACCGTTGGTCTCTATATCTTGTTGGGCGCGATCGCGATCGTGATGCTGATTCCGTTGCTGTGGTTGGTGGGAACTTCACTGAAGGCACCGACGGAGGACATTTTTCGATTCCCGCCTCGGTTATGGCCGGAACAGCCAACCTTCCACAACTTTGTGACCGTGTGGCAGAGTCATCCGTTTGGGCGGTATCTCGTCAATAGCGTGATTGTCTCGGTCTTGACGGTGGCGCTGAATCTACTCTTTTGTTCACTAGCGGCCTACCCGCTGGCGCGGTTGGAGTTTCGGGGGCGGGAGTTCATTTTTACTGCGATCGTCGCCACGATTATGATCCCGTTTCAGATTGTGATGATTCCGCTGTACGTGTTGGCGGTGCAACTGGGACTCCGGAATACCTATTTGGGAATTATTTTTCCGGCGATCGCGTCGGCTTTTGGTATTTTCCTGTTACGACAGGCATTTCAAGGCGTGCCCAAAGAACTGGAAGAAGCGGCGCGGATGGATGGCTGTTCGGAATTGGGCATCTGGTGGTATGTAATGTTGCCCTCCATTCGTCCTGCCCTGCTGACGCTGGCAATTTTCGTTTTCATCGGTGCCTGGAGTGATTTTCTCTGGCCGCTGATTGTTCTCGATCGCCCCGAATTCTACACCTTGCCGCTGGGAGTGGCATCGCTGGCGGGCACCTTCTCCCTCGACTGGCGCTTAATTGCTGCGGGTTCCGTTATTTCCATCCTGCCGATTCTGATTTTCTTTGTCCTGATGCAACGCTATATTGTGCCTTCCGAAGCAGGCAGTGGTGTGAAGGGATAAGATTTATACTTTGTTACAATATGGGCAATTCATTTTCCTGATCCCATGTTGCAAGCCCTTTTGTTTGATCTGGATGGCACGCTGACGAATACGGACGAGATTCATTTCAAGGTCTGGCAAGAGGAGTTGCAGCCGTATGGGTTGAGCCTCGATCGCGAATTCTACAATCAGCACTTCAGTGGGCGCTTGAATCAGGCGATCGTGGCCGAGTTATTGCCCCACCTCTCAGCCGCAGCGGCAGCCGCTTTGAGCGATCGCAAGGAAGCCGAGTTTCGCCGGCGGGCGCAGGGTGAATTACAACCTTTAGCGGGCTTAAGCGCGATCTTGCAGTGGGCGACGGTGCAACAGTTGCAGCAGGCGGTGGTGACGAATGCCCCCGTAGCGAATGCCGAATTAATGTTGCAGGCGTTGGGACTGTCTACTCACTTCCATACTGTTGTGATTGCGGAACAGTTGGAGCGGGGCAAACCCGATCCCCTCCCCTATCAGGTCGCTCTGGCGCGATTGGGCGTGGCGGCACAGGCCGCAGTCGCCTTTGAAGATTCCCCTTCCGGACTGCGGGCGGCAGTCGCGGCCGGCATCCTGACCGTGGGCGTGGCTTCTACCCATCTGCCAGGTGACCTGTATGCGCTGGGTGCCAAACTGGTGATTCAGGATTTTGCCGACCCCGCCCTGCTAGAACTCCTTCAGTTTTCGTTTCAACCCGTTGTGGTCGGGCATTAATAGAATCAGGGCGATCGCCACACCTCATCCCAGCCATCGCCCCCCGTCTCCAGTCCCGCTAAATGACTGTGGGCTTGCAAAATTTGGGTACCTGTAGACTGGTCACGCAAGGTCACGGTTAAATCGCCCTGCGTCGTATCTCGACAATTAAAGATCAATCCTCGCTCTGTCGGCACGCGCACCCAGGCTGGCGATCGCTTGGTTTTGCCCCGCACCTCCACGCGCCAGCGATCATTAACGGCACTGATCTGCCAATCTCCCCAGGGCGACACGGCCCATTGCACCTGAGCATTCCAGGGCACAAATTCGTAAAACTGCCCCGCATGATGGATGCCCACCAGCCCCACCGATTCCGTCCAGCCCAACACTTTGCGCCGTCCGCCGACCGCGGTCAGGGTGAGATCGGGCATCCCCTCAAAGGCATTGCACTGGATCCAAAACCATTTATCGGGAAAGGCTCCCCCCCAATTTTTTTCAGCATAGAGCGGCGCGGCAGTAAACTCATAGCGTTCTCCTAGCCACTCAATCCAGCCAGTCGCGGCACCATGCGCCATTAACACCTGCCACCCCGGTTCAAAAATCGGCAAGAACGAGAGCCAGCCAGCGGTGGATTGTTGGCGTTGATGCCGATTGCCCCACCGATAAATCGGTTCCACCTGAAAAGCCCAGGCGACCTGTTCCCCGGTGGGCGATCGCAGGGTGCCCTGATGCCAGCGCTCGGTCATCTGATAACCTTCCGTCACCGTGCGACTAAACTCCTCCGGCGACAAATAGCGGGGGCAATCACCGGGGCGCGATCGCTGCCAGTGACCCAAGCCCCAAGTTCGTTTCCAGGCCCAAAAGCCGCTCACATCGGGCAAGGTGCGGCAGAAATACTGTTCATCAATGCCCAGAATCTGGACAGCGCCGCCGCTACAGGGCTGACCACCGCCTGGATCATCAAGGGAATACATAAAGGCAAATGATTGTTGGCAAATCGGTAAAGTGACCCGCACATACCAGCCTTCAAAGAAGCGGCGATCGCCGCCTTGCCAGTGATAGCCGTGGTGCGGCATCGCTTGGAACCAGGGCAGCGCAAAAATTCCTTCACTAGATAGAGTCATATGGTTGATTTAATTTTTCAATCATTCCCGGTCAAAACCCCACTGAACGCACACTACCCTTTGCAAAATCGCAGTGTATACTACACTTAACGTTACTTAGCTAGGTTGGGGGAATCTCTCCAAAGCTGTATTCGCAGCCGTTTGCTAGAGTACGTTTGATGTGAAGTCAGGTGTGAGTTGATATATATGGCTAAACTTTTTTGGCAGCTTTTAGTTGCTTCGCCCGCTCTGCTAGGGACGGCTTTTGCCAGCTCTGCCACAGCCCAATCGCTGGATGCAACAGCGATCGCGCCCGCTAACACCCTCGAACAAGTGGGTGCTTACGGGGCCGAAGGTCGCGGTAGCAATGACTTGAGTCAAGTTACCTCGGTTTCTCAATTTACTGATGTCAAGCCGACCGACTGGGCGTTCCAAGCGTTGCAATCGTTGGTCGAGCGTTACGGTTGTATCGTTGGGTATCCCGACAAAACCTATCGCGGGAATCGCGCCCTCAGCCGGTGGGAATTTGCGGCTGGTTTGAACGCTTGCTTAGACAAAATTCAAGAATTGATCGCCGCTGCGACGGCGGACTTCGTGAAGAAGGAAGATCTCGAAGTCGTCAAACGTTTGCAAGAGGAATTTGCCGCGGAATTGGCTTCCCTGCGCGGTCGGGTAGAATCCCTCGAAGTGCGGACTGCAACTTTAGAGAAACAACAATTCTCGACCACCACCAAACTGTCCGGCGAAGTTATCTTCAACATTGCTGATACCTTTGGCGATCGCGCCACCATCACTGGGAACGACAATTTCCAAGCTGGGGTGAACGCGGCCAATCGGGAAAGCTTGCGCGACGACCAAACCGAAACGACTTTCTCGAACCGCGTGCGGTTGGCGTTTGACAGCAGTTTCAGTGGCCGTGATCGCTTACGTGTCCGCTTGCAAGCTCGGAACATTACCCCCTTTAGCGGTGCGTTCACAGGCACCAACGCGACCCGTCTAGGCTATGACGGTAACGAAGGTAATGCGGTCAACTTGGATAAAGTGTTTTATCGCTTCCCCGTCGGGCAAAAGCTGCGGATTCAAGTGGATGCCATCAACGCCGAAATGTGGGATACCTTGATCAGCACCCTCAGCCCGTTTGAGAGCGCCGGTCAGGCGGCATTGTCGCGCTTTGGTCGGTTCAACCCCGTTTACCGCTCCAATAACCCTGGTGGCACTGGCTCGGCGGGGGTTACGTTTGACCTAGCGCTGAGTCCTCAGTTCTCGCTGCAAGGGGGCTACTTTGCGGATCAAAGCAGCAATGATCCGGGCGTGAAGAATGGCATCTTCAACGGTAACTACAGTGCGATCGGGCAAATCGTCTTCCGCCCCAGTCGGACTTTTGACATTGCCGTCACCTATGTCAATTCCTACTTCCCTGGGACTTCGGCGGCGCTCGGTCAGGGTGCGCCAAACATCACCAGTTCCACGGGAACCGCTTATGCGGCGAACCCCTTTGCGGGTTTAGCCACCAAAGTCGATACGGTTTCGGCGCAGTTGCAGTGGCGCATTGCTCCAAAAATCACGATCGGCGGTTGGTACGCCTATAGCTGGGCGAATACCGCGCGGTCGGCCAACAACGCGGATGCCCAAGTGCAGAACTGGGCCGGGTTTATCGGCTTCCCGGATCTGGGCAAGCGGGGGAACCTGGGTGGCATTCTGTTTGGGATGACTCCTCGGGTCACCGATACCACCTTCCGCAACGCAGCTGGCAACCCCAACGTGCGGCGGCGGATTGATGAAGAACCCCCCTACCACCTGGAAGCGTTCTACCGCTACCGCGTGAACGATAATATCTCCGTCACGCCCGGCGTGTTTGTGTTGTTCAACCCGGAAGGGAACACCGCTAACAGCACGCAGGTGGTGGGTGTCTTACGGACCACTTTCACGTTCTAAGGTTCTCTGAGCGAATGAGTTGATTCATTGAGCCGCGATCGCCGTTTTCGGACTGCGATCGCGGTTTTTTAGGCGATCGGTGCCAAGATGTCGCGTGCAGCAGGAGCAAATCCTGCTAACTTAGCAGAAAGTCCCTCTCTCCTGATGCTCTATGTCCAACTGGCTCGAACATACTGTCCAGATCGAAATCGCTGCACCCATTGAGCTGGTGTGGAGTTTGTGGTCTGATTTGGAGCAAATGCCGAATTGGATGAAGTGGATCGATTCCGTCAAAATTCAAGAAAACGACCCGCAATTGTCGCGCTGGAAACTGGCAACCGGGGGACTAGAGTTTAGCTGGTTATCCCGCGAAGTCAAACTGGTGCCCCATCAAATTTTGCAGTGGGAATCAGTCGATGGCCTCCCCAATCGGGGCGCAATTCGCTTCTACGATCGCGGCGAAGAGGGCAGCGTCGTCAAAATGTCCGTTGCTTACTCCGTTCCCGGCTTCCTGTTTCAACTCATGGATAACCTATTTATTGGTCGCGTCGTCGAATCAACGCTGCATGCCGATTTAGAGCGCTTCCGCGAGTATGCCATGAAAGCCCAAACCGCCAGTTTGGACTGAGATCCCTCCTATGCTGACCTCCAACGACTTCACGGGGCTCCTGAGCGATCGCTTCTTCCGTAACTTCTTCCCGGTGCCCGCCAGCAATGAATTGCTCTATGGCAGGGTCACACCCGACTTTGTGCTGCCTAACCTGACTCATGGTAGCACCCTGCAACTCTCCAGCTATCGCGGCCAACAGCCTGTCGTCCTGGCCTTCACCCGCATTTTTACTGAGAAGCAATATTGCCCGTTTTGCTTTCCTCACATCAAAACTTTGAATGACCACTATTCAGCCTTTCGCGATCGCGGCATCGAAGTGTTGATGATTACCAGCACCGATGAGCGTCAGAGTGCGATCGTGGTGCAAGACCTGGGCTTACAGATGCCCTTATTGAGTGACCCCAGTTGCCAGGTGTTTCGCGCTTACCAGACCGGACAAGCCCTTGGTGCACCCCTGCCAGCCCAGTTCGTCCTGGATCGGCAAGGGCAACTGCGGTTCAAACACTTGTTCTCGTTTCTCGACCACAATGCTAGCCCGGAAAGACTCCTCGAAAATGCTGGCGCAATGTTCTCGTAAACCGATCACTCCTGTGATACTATTAATAACTGTGGAACGGGGGTCGGTGCCCGAGCGGTTAATGGGGGCGGACTGTAAATCCGCTGGCTACGCCTACGCTGGTTCAAATCCAGCCCGGCCCATTCCACGCCCAACCCAATATAAATAGATCTGGGTTGGGCTTCGATTTTGCCCGTGTGGCTCAGTGGTAGAGCACACCCTTGGTAAGGGTGAGGTCACGAGTTCAATCCTCGTCACGGGCTTCTTTCTTAAATCCTCTCAGTGAGAGGATTTATTTTATGGCAAATCTAATAATGGTATGCAAACACCGGAGCGGTTAACCCAGTTTTTTACGAAGGGATGGGGTGAATCCGCCAGGGTGACGGCTCAGTATTGTTCAATCCGGGAGCGATCGCGGTAGGGAGATCGCTCCCGGATTGAATTTTGCGCACCTCTTCCCGCAACCGCAGCGGATTAGGATCTGTGGGATTCGCAGCCAGAATGAGAATCGGTTTGATCGCGTTGGGTGTTGCGGCTGGGGGCGCAGAAGGTGCAGTGGGGGGTCATGCTTCACTCGCTCTGGGCAATTGAGCACTTGCGCCGAAGTCTGCCATGGCATACAGCGCTACGGCAATCAATAACCAATACGGCACAGTCAATCTGCCCCCAATTGCCGTAACCAGAATTTAGAATTTATCCCAGTCGCCACTGGTGACATTGACGATCGGTCTACTGACCGCCCGCCGACGGATCTGATTTCTGTCGCCTTCCAGCCTTACGGTAATACTGTCCTGTTGCATCTGGTTTGTCGCCTCAGAGTCCGTCGCCTGACGAGAAGTCGTCGGCACTTAACCCGCTTTCAGAAAATAAAGATTTAGTGTTGATTGAACCCGAATCTGGCAAATTTTGAAACAGTTCAATAGCATTAATCATTTCACATTCACTGATGGATGATGCCCCCATGCCCCAATTACCCCTTCTTCAGACCCTGACTGCTAGCTGTTGGCAATTGGCGATCGCCGCGATCGTCCCCCTCGCCACCCTTAGCCTGAATCCTGAACGCGCCGCTGCTTTTGGCTTTACCACAGTTTATTCCTTTGGTGATAGCTTATCCGATACCGGGAATTCTTTTGCCATTACGGGTGGTCTGATTCCTCCCAACCTGCTCTATCCCAGCAACGGTCGCTTCTCCAACGGTCCCGTTTGGACAGAATATCTCGCACCCAAATTGGGAGCCTCGCTGCAAACGCTGGCCGTTGGCGGTGCCCGCACCAATAACACCAACAACTTTTCAACGTTTTTCCCCGGTTTAGGTGGCCTCACCCAGCAAATTAGTGCCATTCCCGTAGGTCAACCGGATGCTTTGTATATCCTCTGGCTGGGCGCAAACGATTACCTGAATGGCGGTAGTCGCGATCCCGTACCCACCGTCACCAATCTGACGAATGCAGTCTTGGCGCTGGCGAGCGGGGGGGCGAAAAATATCGCAGTCGGCAACTTACCGAACTTAGGATCAGTGCCGGGTACCAGCGGTGATCCAGTGATTGCCGCCGCCTTAAATCAACTCACCCAGGCGCATAATTCCCTGTTGGCTCAAAGTTTGGCCGTGATTCGCCAAACGCAACCGGGGCTGCATCTTTATGACCTGGACTTTAACGGGTTGTTTAATGACGCGATCGCCAATCCCAGCCAATACGGCTTCACCAACGTCACCGCCAGTTGTTTGTTGACCGTCTGCCCCACCCCCAGCACCTACCTCTTCTGGGATGAAATCCACCCCACCACCGCCGGTCATTTCCAACTGGCAGAATTTGCCTACGATAGCCTGCAATCCCAAGCAGTGCCTGAACCCACGACGATCGTCGGGCTGTTTCTGGGCGGTGCCTTTTTGACTGGGCTCAAAGCCCGTCGCAAACAACTCCACCGTTAACCCCACCCCCATTGGGTAGAGACGTTCCGCCGGAACGTCTCTACGATGAACATCTCCACGCCGAACGGCTCTACGGTATCCTCGACGTTGATGCCCAATTCCCAAGCTCATGGATCTTCTGACCACGCTTAAAGCCGATTACGATCGCTTTCCCGCCGACCAAACCTACGCTCTCTACGCTGAAGATGTGTACTTCAAAGACCCGATGACCGCCTTTCGCGGTCGCGATCGCTATCGGCAGATGATCGGCTTCATTCAAACCTGGTTCCGCCACTGCCAGATGGACGTACACGACCTCCAGCAGCAAACTCCCACCCAAATTCGCTCCGACTGGACCCTCAGTTGGAACACTCCCCTCCCTTGGCAACCCCGCATTGCCATCTCCGGTTGGAGCGAACTCACCCTCAACGAGCAAGGCCTCATCATCTCCCACATCGATTACTGGCATTGCTCCAAATGGGATGTCATCAAACAGCATTTGCTGGTAACACAACTTTAAAGATGTGCATTAGCAGCCGTGTTTCGACTCCCGTTCGGCAAGCTCAAAGCGAGTCACTCAACCCTCGGTTGACTATAAGTTGAGACTTCTGAATGCGAGCCGAAACCCACTTGCTAAAACACTCAATTAGCCTTGTCTTACCACTACAGCCGAGAAATAATTGAATTGCCAACTCCTCACGATGAATGATGGGTCTGTGGCTGTCTCAGGAGGCTGTCTCAGGGGGGGCTAATGCCTCCATTGCTGATTGCAAAGCCGTAGTTAAAGCTTTAGCATCGCGCTTGGCTTGACCCGTACAAAAGCTGGGGACTGCCAGGGGAGTGCCAATGTGCACTTGCACAGGACTCCGCCAGCGCACTAATGGGTCTTCATAATGAATGTGAATCGGCACAATTTGAATGCCCAGGTGCGGACGGCTAGCTTCGGCTTGAATCGCTAAGCGGGCTAAGCCTGGTTTCAGGGGTTGGACGTGGGATTCCCGGAAAATATTGCCTTCTGGGAAAATCACCAGGGTTTCGCCGTTTTCTAGCAGTTCGACCCCATGCCGCAAACTGGCGATCGCGGGGCGATTGGTGTTAATCGGAAAGCCTCCCATGCGGCGGATGAACCAGCCCTGCAAACCCGTGACCTCATCGGCTGACACCATAAAGCGCAAATGTCGCTGAGTCACATGATAGCCAGCCACATAAGGCACCATCATCGCATCCCAACGCGATCGATGAGTTGGGGCTAAAATTACGGGACCAGTGCGGGGGAGGTTTTCTTGGCCAGAAATGGCGATCGCGCCAAAGTAAGCCGGGAACAGACCGAATCGCCCCAAAGGATAGGCTAAGCGCAGCAGCCAGGGCGTGAATTGCGAGGGGGCAGGAGCAGCCACCGATTTCAGTGCCGCGAGGGGGGTGAGGTCAGTGGGAGGTGGCGTGAGCGGCGCTGCAGATGATTCTAGACAGGCAGCAGGCGGCAGGTCTTCTACCTCTAAGGCGGTAGGAGGTTGCAACGTCGATGGAAACCGAGGGATGGAGTTCAGAGCACTCATGTTGGTTAAGTAAACGAACGG
>JAIXVO010000189.1 GCA_027482985.1 Cyanobacteriota bacterium | reverse complement strand
CCCAGTCCCTCTCAATGATATGGCAATCATCTCTTCTAAGAAAAAGTCACCAGAGCCAGAGGACAATGAGCCAGCGGCCCTGTTCCCCGATGGTGCGATCGCCCCATTGCCCCCAGACTCCTCATCCGCTGAATTGGCACCCGTGGCGGCAGAACCCCTGCTGCAACCCGATGCCAAACCGGAAGAATCGGGACAGCAGGAAGAGCGGTTACGCCCGCAGCGGTTAGCCGACTATGTAGGGCAGAAGGATTTGAAAGAGGCGTTGGATATCGCCATTCGGGCGGCCCAGGCGCGACAAGAAACGATGGATCACCTGTTGCTGTATGGTCCGCCTGGGTTGGGCAAAACCACGCTGTCGTTGATTCTGGCGGCAGAGATGAAAGTGGGTTGCAAAATTACGACTGCCCCTGCTCTGGAGCGCCCCCGCGATATTGTGGGCTTGTTGGTGAGTTTGCAAGCGGGTGATATCCTATTCATTGATGAAATTCATCGCCTGCCCCGCGTCACGGAAGAAATTTTGTATCCTGCCATGGAAGACTTTCGGCTGGATATCACGGTGGGCAAAGGCCCCAGTGCTCGCACTCGATCGCTCCCCCTACCCCGCTTTACCCTGGTGGGTGCCACTACCCGTGTCGGTGCTTTATCTTCTCCCCTGCGCGATCGCTTTGGGTTAGTCCAGCGGCTGCGGTTTTACGAGATTGATGAACTGGTGCAAATTGTGCAGCGCACTGCTAGGATTCTGCATACCCCCATCACGCCCGATGGGGCTACCGAAATTGCCCGGCGATCGCGCGGCACCCCCCGGATTGCCAATCGTCTGTTGCGACGGGTGCGCGATTACGTACAGGTAAAACAAGTGGCTTCAATATCTGCGGCGATCGCGGCCGAAGCGCTGGAGAAATTTGCCGTCGATCCCTGTGGCTTAGATTGGGTTGATCGCCGCCTCCTAACAGTGATGATCGAACATTTCCAGGGGGGACCCGTGGGACTGGAAACGATCGCGGCCGCGACTGGAGAAGATGCCCAAACGATCGAAGAAGTCTACGAACCCTATCTGCTCCAGATTGGCTATCTCAATCGCACCCCGCGGGGTCGTATCGCTACTGCCGCCGCTTGGAAACACCTTGGCTATCATCCGCCGGAGAGTCAGAATCAGTTATCGATCCTGTAAAGTATGCCATCCTAAAGAAAGTTAATTTTGATAAAACTTAATTAACTTCTTTGATCTTATTACTGGTTAATTCTATGCGTCGCTTCTTGCTGATTGGGTTGAGTGTGCTGCTGTTGCAACTGTGGAGTTGGGCGATACCCGTGTGGGCGGCAGAGTCGGCACCGGCGGCAGCGACGACGGAACTGGAACAACCTTCAGCGGCAGACCTCTTTGAAAAGCTGGATAGCCTCTACCAACAAGCTCTGGAAGCCACGAATAAACAGGACTTTGCGACGGCGGAAACTTACTGGACACGGATGCTGGATTTGTTTCCTTACAATCCGGCGGTGTGGAGTAATCGGGGTAATTCCAGAGTCAGCCAGAATAAATTGCAGGAAGCGATCGCCGATTTCAACAAGTCGATTGAACTGGCTCCCGATGCGCCCGATCCCTACCTGAATCGCGGCGCTGCGTTGGAGGGACTGGGGCAATGGGAGGCCGCGATCGCGGACTACGATCACGTCCTGGAACTCGACCCCAAAGATCCAGCGGCTTACAATAACCGGGGCAGTGCTAAGACGGGGTTGGGGCAATGGGAAGCGGCGATCGCGGATTTTCAGAAAGCGGCTGATATGGCTCCGGATTATGCGTTTGCGCGGGCGAATCAAGCCTTGGCTACCTATCAGACCGGAGCCACGGATGAAGCGATTCGGATGATGCGTAACCTCGTCCGCAAGTATCCCCAATTTGCCGATATGCGAGCGGCTTTAACCGCCGCCCTTTGGGCGAACGGGAAGCAAGGAGAAGCTGAGAGTGAGTGGGTTGCCGCCGTTGGCGTGGATTCCCGCTACAAAAGCATTGACTGGCTGAAAAGCGTGCGCCGCTGGCCTCCTAGCCTGATCACTGCAATGGAAAAATTCCTCACCTTAAAGTCTTAGGTCGCGCAGCCATTCGCGATCGCGCTGGATTTAATTTCGCTCAAATGGTTATGCCAGAATGAGGGGCAGTATTTTGTTGTCGCGATCGCCTCCTCTTTATGACTACTAATCCCCTCATTGAACTGACGATTTCGTTTGCCGATCCTGACCTCGATCCGGAGCAACAGGAGCAACTGACCCGAAATTTGTGGCGACAGTTGCGGGACATAGACGGGGTGACGGTGGAACGAGTGCCTGACCCGCAGCCGCCGGAGGGCAGCAAAGCGATGTTGTCGTTTTTGTGGGGGTTGTTGAAGGCGGAAGTGAGTGTGGCTAGTCTCAAAAATTTGTTTGGCTTTCTGGGCGATCGCATTGGCAACAAACCGATCAAGATTAAAGCCAAGTTTGGGGATGGTCGAGAGTTTGAGATTGAGGCCAGCAGTCGTGAGGAACTGACCGCTGCCGAAGAAACCATCAAACGGCTGGCGGGTGGATAGCAGGACTGCGATCGCTTTCTTTTTTCCAGTATGATGCTGACTAATTTGCGAATTTTCTGGTACTAAAAATTCGCGAGTGTTGTTTGTTGAGGCTACGGACAATGACTGATCAGCCTGAAAATGGGAGCCGTCTCGATCGCATTGAAGCGATTCTGTTGAACCTCGCGGGAGCCAGCGTGCGGCATGATAACGAGTTCAGCCGGATTAATGGGATTCTGGAAAGAAATACGCGGCAGATTGAGGACAATGCTCGGTTGATTGAGGCCAATAGTCGGCAGGGGGCATTGAATCAGGAGAGTATTCAAAACCTGACTGCGAGTATTCAGGACTTGCGCAACTTGGTGGCGGATTATATTCAGGGACGGGCGGAAACTTGATGGCAGGCGCGATCGCCTCCCTGATGCTGCTTGCCCTCATCCCCCAACCCCTTCTCCCGTCCTGGGCTACGGTGTACACACAAGTAATCAAACCCAACCCGCTCCTTGCCGAACCGCCCCGCAACCCCAAATTTGGGGGAGCTAAATCCTTCAAAGTCCCCCAAATTTGGCAGGGCT
>JAIXVO010000492.1 GCA_027482985.1 Cyanobacteriota bacterium | reverse complement strand
AATTCATCCAACAGTGCTGTTGTCACCAGATTTGATTGACGTAGCAATAACTCATCATGCTGATTGCGATTCATCCAACAGTGCTGTTGTCACCAGATTTGATTGACGTAGCAATAACTCATCATGCTGATTGAGCCAATTCATCCAACAGTGCTGTTGTCACCAGATTTGATTGACGTAGCAATAACTCATCATGCTGATTGACCGATTCATCCAACAGTGCTGTTGTCACCAGATTTGATTGACGTAGCAATAACTCATCCGCTTCATCCGTTCAAATCCGTTGCCCCCCGTTGCCCCCCTCATCCGTTGCCCCCCTCATCCGCTGCCCCCCGTTGCCCATCGCCTCAAACTGGGCACCCTATCAGGAGCACCAAATCTTGCATCTACCATGAATAACGAACCCATTCCGCATCAAGACCTGACCTACCGGATTATCGGCGCAGCGATGAAAGTTCACTCCAATACCCCGCGTGGGCTGCGTGAGAAGCATTATCAGCGAGCCTTAACAGCCATCATGCGCGAAGATGGACTGCTCGTGGAAGAGGAATATCACCTCGAAATTTATAGCGAAACCGTTTGGTTAGGGCGACTGTACCTCGATCATTGGGTGAATGATTGCATTGTGGTTGAAGATAAAGCCGTTGCTCGAACTATGGGCGACGATGAAATTGCTCAAGTCATCACCTATCTGGCGGCAACTCAGGCTCCAGTTGGGCTGCTCCTCAACTTTGGCCGATCGCGGCTGGAATACAAACGCATCCTCCGCCCCAAAGCCGTGCAAGATTGGCAAGGCGCGATCGGCAAATACCTATGGATACCCAAGCCGCATCAACCTTGACTCAAGGCTGTGCCCGTCTGGTTACAACGCTTGACTCAGTTGCGTTAAAAACTCACAAAAAGCGGTTATGTCCCTGGTTAAATCATCGTTACAGTTGGGTAGCTGTTCAACTAACGCTCGAATGCGATCGGGATACAACTCAAACCCGTAGCGATGAATCACAACATGGCGAAAGCCTCGATACTCATTCAATCTTGTGAGTGTGTCTGATTGAATCACAGATGGGCGAATATCTGGAATATTCAATGCCATTTGTTCTAACAATTCTCGGTGAGAACTGGCCCCAACGGGCAAAGACCCATCAATCTGCTTAGCAATTTCTTCAAAGGCTTGCTCTACCCCCATATAGAAATTTTGCACACTCAATGCGGCTGCCAGCAAGTAATCCCCATCTCCCGTCTTTTGGGCCTTATCCGCTTGAGCCACGGCTGCTTGTACCGCCGATTGAATTTTAGCCATCTCCTTCTTGAGTCTGGCAATCAGGACATTATACTTGCTCATAATTCCAGTCCTTGCGCGATCGCGGCTAAAATCTCCGGACGGGCATACTGCACTTCAACCAAATCAAACTCAAAATCACTCAACGCAAGGAGCTGACCCACTGCCTGAAAATACGCTGGCTCAGGTAAGCCCCAAACCGCTAAGTCAATATCCGAGTTTTCGTGAAACCCTTGACTCAGTACCGATCCAAAAACCACAACCCGCTCTGCAGCAAATCGGCTTTTAAGCAAATCGGCTGCTCCTTTAGCCACCTCAAGTGCCCGCGATCGCCGTTGTTGCAGCGCTCCCCACCGCCGCCGCTCACTTGATCGAGCCGTATGAATATACCGCTGCATCGCCTCAAAAGACCCGCTCACCATACCCAACGCCAAATCACGTCTTATCATCCCCCCCTTCATTCTACGAACTTCCCACCCACCCGCCCTACCCATTTTTCATCCCTCGCCCCTCCCCCATCATCCGTTGCCCACCCTCCCCCATCATCCGTTACCCACCGTTGCCCCTCCCCCTTCATCCGTTGCCCAAGTCATACACCAACTCATACGGCACAAGTCACGACTCAAACTCAAACTCAAATACCCGCCTGAGAGCATAGAGAAGTCCAGGAAATCAACACTGCTGAACCCACCCAAGTTCTGTATGCAAGGAGTGTTCCTTTCCATCGCTCATGGTGATTCCCCCTATGACAACCATTTACGTGGATCAACCCCACACCGAACTCAAAATTCAGGCTCGTCAACTGCAAGTCTTTCAACAGGAACGATTTTGCTTCGCAGTGCCGCTCAATCGCGTGAGTCAAATGGTGATTTTGGGCCAACAGCCCTGGTCCCGCAAAGCCATCAACCTGGCATTATCACTTCACATTCCGGTTGTCTACTTCGACCCTAATGGCAACTGTATTGAGTATCTCAATCCGGTGCAATTTGAAGTGCCCAAGTATCTGAATATGCAGATGCAGCGATCGCAGGATGATGACTTTGTCCGTAGCACAGCAGAGAGTCTGGTTCGCGCCAAGTTACACAATTCGCAAGTGCTCCTGCGGCAACTGAGCGATGAACCCCGGCCAGCAAAAGTGCAGCAAGTGCTCAATCTGCTGCAACGGTTGCAGGATGATTTACCGATGGTTCCCTCGCTTGCCGACCTGCAAAATTATGCCGACTCAGCCACCTCCTTCTACCGCGCTGCCTTGAGTCGGTTACTCCCAACCCCCTTTCACGCTCAAACCCTCGGCATCAATCCCATTAGTCGGTTGACCAACTTAGGGACAGCGCTCTTAAGCCAACGGATGCAAATCATTTTGCAATCGCTGGGACTCGATCTCGACATTGGCAACTTGCATCTGGATGCGATGTCTCGCCCACCCCTTGTCTGCAACTTCCTCATCGAATTTGAGGTGCAAATTGTAGACGCGATCGTGATGCATCTGCTCACGGACAACCTGATTCTTCCAGACGACTTCATCTGGTTTGACCAGGGCATCTTTCTGCGTCCCACCGCCTTAGAACTCTTCATCCAACACTGGGATGAAAAACTTGCCACCCAGATCCATCATCTTTACATCGGTGCCGCCAGTTACCAGCAGTGCTTAGAAATTCAAGCCCAGGAATACATCGCTTGCCTGCTGGATGAACAAAGCCACTACCGTCCCATGCTGCTCAAGGAATAAATGCAGTAGACCGAGGGCAGCCGGGTTAATCCCACGCTGCCCTATGCGTTCCTCTTCTTTTGTTCCTCTTCTCTTGTTTCTCTTTTTTCCATGCTTTATCTCATTTGCTACGACGTAGTGCACGATCGCCGCCGCGATCGCGTTTCGCGGCTCCTCGAAGCGTATGGTTTGCGAGTGCAGAAATCAGTTTTTGAGTGCATGCTCACAACCGACCAGTACGACTCCTTACAAAAACGTCTGGAGCACAAGCGATTTTTCAATCCCAATGAAGATCAAATTCGCTTTTATCCACTGTCTCCTCGCCATCGCAAATTAGTTCGGATTCTCGGCGTTCAACCAGAGCGCCAAGTCGATGATCCAGTCTTCATTGTCTAAAACCTCCACTTACCCCTCCAATCGCCACATCATGAATCAGCAATTCATCATTAACTACCGTGAACTGCGGGTGTATCAATCTGCCTTGGATATCGCGATGCAAGTGTTTGAACTGGCGCAGGCATTACCATCAGAAGAACGTGACCAGTTGACGCTGCCCCTGATTCGCGCGACTCGGCTGGTTTGCGTCTATATTGCTCAAGCCTGGTTAAAGCGCCGCTATCAGGCCGGGTTCATCGCTAAATTAAACCAAGCCGAAGTGGAGGCGGCAACCGCCCAGGTTTGGTTAGAATTTGCCGTTCTATGCAGCTACCTAGATGCCCAGAAAGGGCAGGAACTACATCACGACTATCGCCAGGTGTTAGCGGACTTATCACGGTTAATTGAGCACTCCGCCGCATGGGTGCTCACCCTCAATGTTGAATCCTGAAGGAGCAAACATGGTTCGACGCCACCGTCAGCGCCCTCACCCATCCAATTCTGACAATCAAGGAGGTAAATCGTTCCGCGATCGCATAGCGGGAGTTGTGCAGATTGATCACATCCAATCCCCGCCGCCCACACAATCAGCATCCCAGCAACCAACCCAGCGAGTTTGGCAAGCCGTCAGCCCGCGTGAGGCAAAACAACAGTGGCAGCAACGCTTTGCCGCCGACCCGATTGACCTCACGCATCTCCCCAAACCAATTGTCCTCAAAACTCGCCAAATTCTCGCCGCCCTTGAGCAAGGAGTGTCTCCCGCCCAATTGCAGGGCAGACGATTCAGTTTCGATCGCACCTTGCTGCGGATTCCCGTCGGCTACCGCTATCGCTTACTCTGTCGCTGGTACTGCGATCGTATCGTGCCGCTCCAGGTACTCTCCCATGAAGCTTACAACGCCGTGGCACGAAACAAAAAGCAGATAAAAGGTTAGCAACGGATGGGCAACGGATGAAGAATAACCCCTATCCGCCTCAGCCGTTACCTATTCATTGATTACTATGATGGGAGAGGCGAGTTGCCCTTCTGCAATGCCTCCTCCCATTCCTGGTATGAATCCCGATCCCCCATTACCGATTACCCATCACCCATTACCCATTACCTTCTGCAATGCCTTCCCCCTTTCCTGGCATGAATCCCTATCTTGAGAACCCTGAACTCTGGTCAGAGTTTCATAGTCGCCTGATTGTGGCGATCGCGGATGCTCTCGATGATCTCTTAAGCCGCGATTATCGGGTGGCGGTCGAAAAGCGGGTTTATCTGAGTCAGGATGATGAAAGTCTACTGATCGGCATTCCTGATGTTGCTGTGACGACTGCTCAACCGATGACCACCCCCGCTGCTCCGCTGACAACTGCCGTTGCCGAACCGCTGACGGTTGAACTGCCCTCATTTCAGGAAGTTCAAGAACGGTATTTAGAAATCCGTGAAGGAGGCACTGGTACGGTCATTACAACCATTGAACTGCTGTCTCCCAAAAATAAACGTTCTGGTGAAGGGCGCAATGCCTACCTTCAAAAACGCCAACAGACTTTAAGCTCCGCGACTCACTGGGTCGAGATTGATTTACTGCGAAGCGGTGAACCCATGCCCATGTTGGTAGAAGTGCGCTCAGACTACCGCATTTTAATTAGTCGTAGCCCCACACGGCCTCAAGCCCAACTCTACGCGTTCAGTCTCCGCCAACCGATTCCAGCCTTTCCCATTCCCCTGCGAGGCGGAGAAACAGAACCGTTGCTGGCACTTCAACCATTGGTGCATCAGGTGTACGATCGCGCCCGCTTTGAGATGGCGATTGATTATAGTCAGCCTCCCATTCCCAAATTATCGAATGATGATTTGGGGTGGCTGCAAAGTTTTGGAGATCGCGAATGAGAGTGTAAATGAAGTGCTATGAAAATATCGCAAACTCGGGATAACTGAAGTAGAATCACTGGGTCTTTATTCTATTTTCCTCATACAATGAGATTATTCTCAGCCAGAGGTGAGATCATGAGTCAAACTGCTGATCCGCGTGTGCGATGGACAATGACTGATTTAGAGTTGCTTCCCGACATTAGTAATCGCTACGAAATTATTGATGGAGAGTTGCTTGTGACCAAAGCACTCCATTGGGGACATCAGAAGTCAACTACCAATACAACCGCTGAGTTGTGCGAGCAGTTTTTCGAATAATAGCTTTTATGTTGAACTTGACTTTTACTTTTATTGCTCAAACAGCACAATCACCTGACGAACGCCTGGTTAGTAGCTTTAATATTTTTGTTACAGCTATCGGTGTACTAATGACTGCTGTTAGTGTATTAGCAGCTATTCTCGCTATTGCTATACCTATATTTCTCAATCAGGTGGGACGGCGCACTCAAGAAAGAATTGATGAAATTGCAAAAAGAGCAAACGTGCGTGTGGAGCAAGCAATTGAGACGATTGATCAAATAGTTGAACGTCGAGTTCATGAAGAAGTAGCTTTTGCCATTCGCCGTCGAACACAGTTTCTTGAGCAACTTTTAGAACGTGAAGCTATTATCGAACAGACAAAAATAGATTACTATATGCCAAATCCAAAGGAAGGTTTGCCAGAGGCTTATGGGCTTCTTCTTTCTAGAGGATTTGAAGTAACTCCTCGGTATAGCCTTGATCTACCTTTAAAGGGTCATATTGTTATTCTAGATCTAGTACATCATCAGAATAGTAGTAACTTCGCCAATTCAAATCTGAAGTGCATCACCTAGAAGCTTCCCCTAGAGGGACTCATAGGGATAGTCTGATGTTTACCACAACAAAAGGACATCCCCATGAGTTACTCCCAGCTTACCGTTT
>JAIXVO010000668.1 GCA_027482985.1 Cyanobacteriota bacterium | reverse complement strand
GTGCCGTCCCCACGGCCTTTGTCCCGGCTGAGGACCAGGGGGCATTTATCGGCCTGGTGCAGGCTCCGGACGGGGTTTCGCTGAGTTATACCGATCGCGTCTTGGTGCAAGCGGAGGAACGGATGCGAGCGCTACCAGAAGTGCGATCGACGTTTGTTGTGAGCGGGGCTGGGTTTAATGGGAATGGTCCCAACCTGGGTTTGTTCTTTGGTCGCCTCAAGTCGTGGGATGAACGGACAACCCCGGAATCCTCGATTGATGGGGTGTTGCGCCGGTTGAATGGCAGCTTGCGAACGATTACGGATGCGATCGTGGTGGCGTTCAACCCGCCGCCGATTCCAGGTTTTGGGGCGCAGGGTGGGGTCGAGATGGTGCTTCAGGATCGGACGGGGGGCCAACTCTCGATTGATGACTTTGCGGCTAATGCGCGGGAAATTATTGCCAAAGCGAATCAGCAACCTGCCACCGCTGGCACTGTTTCAACCACTTTCACGACAGGCACTCCCCAATTGCGGCTCGACCTCGATCGCAACAAAATCGAAACCCTCAACATCGACTTTCAACAGGCGTTGCAAACCATTGGCGCGACGCTGGGTTCGCAATTTGTCAACGATTTCACCCTGGGCAACCAGAACTATCGAGTGTTTGTGCAGGCGGATGCGGCATTCCGCAACTCCCCTGAAGATATTGGCAGTTTGAATGTGCGATCGCGGGATGGGGCGCTGGTTCGCCTCTCTGAAATCGCGACCATCAATCGGACGACGGGACCGCAGGTGATTGGTCGCTACAACGGCTACCGCTCGATTAACATCCAGGCTAATGAAGCTCCAGGCTATAGCAGCGGTCAGGCGATTCAGGCGTTAGAAACGGCCTATGCTGAGGCGGCGCTACCCGGCATTGGGCGCGACTGGATCGGCATCGCGCGGGAGCAACTCTCGGCGGGCAACTTGGGCGCGTTGATCTTCCTATTCGGCATCATCATGGTGTTCCTCACCCTGTCTGCCCAGTACGAAAGCTACATTGACCCGATTATCATTCTGCTGACGGTGCCACTGGCCTTGCTGGGGGCGCTGGGGTCGATCGCCCTGCGGGGGCTGAACAACGATGTCTACGTCAACGTGGCACTGGTGATGCTGATCGGTCTAGCCAGTAAAAACGCAATTCTGATTGTGGAATTTGCGAATCAGGCGCGGGCGGAAGGCTATAAGTTGGTGGATGCGGCGCTGAAGGCGGCGAAAGAACGCTTCCGACCGATCATCATGACGGCGATCTCCTCACTGGTCGGCTTTTTCCCGCTGGTGATTGCCAGTGGTGCCGGTGCCGCTGCCCGCTGGTCGTTAGGTACGGCGCTGTTTGGGGGCTTGTTCGTGGCGACGGTGCTCAGTTTGCTGGTGGTGCCCGTCCTTTATATTCTGATTAAAAGTTTAGCTGAGCGGCATTTGGATTCGGGCGATGCTCCGCCTCCCGCCAAGTCTGAGGTGGCCACCGAACCCGCGATCGCGGAATCCCCCCTGCCGTCTGGCCAACTCTCCCTCGAAACCGATACTCCTGGCGAATAAGCCCGCCTTGTTGCTCTGCTCCCTTTATCCCCGCTGTTTATGCTCCTACTGACCCTCGCCGAACCCGCCGCGATCGAAGAAAATCTTGAGCAGTTTTTGCTGATTATTTCCTCGGCGTTAGTGGTGGCCACGATTTCGCAGATTGTGCCCTGGTTGCGCCAACTGCCCTACACCCTGATGCTGGTGATTACGGGCATGGGACTGGCGTTGCTCGATATTCGCTTTTTCACGCCCTCCCCGGAACTAATTCTGTGGATCTTTTTGCCGCCGCTCCTGTTTGAAGCCGCCTGGAATTTGAACTGGAAAGATTTGCAGCGGGATCTGGTGCCGATTGGATTTTATGTCACGGTGGGCGTGGCGATCACGATTGTCGGCATTGCGATCCCCCTACATCAGTGGAATGGCCTCAGTTTGCCCGTGGCGCTATTGATTGGCGCTTGTTTGGCGGCGACTGATCCGGTGTCGGTGAGTGCGTTGCTGAAAGAATTGGGTGCCCCGCCCCGCCTGAAAGCGCTGGTGGAAGGGGAGAGTATGTTCAATGACGGCACTGCTGTCGTCGCCTTTGGGCTGATGTTGGGCATTGCACAAGGGACGGAAAGTTTTAATCTGCAACAACTCTTGGTCAACTTTGTGACAGTGGTGGGTGTGGGCATCCTGGTGGGGGTGGTGCTGGGCTTTGGCATCTCCTACCTAACACAGCGGTTTGACCTGCCCCTGGTGGAACAATCCCTGACCCTGCTGACCGCTTACTCCGCTTACCTGATTGCTGAGAAGTTGGGTGGTTCGGGCGTGATTGCCACTGTCGCGACGGGCTTGATTCTCGGCAATTTCGGCTCCCGGATTGGCATGAGTCCCCGGACGCGGATAGCCGTCAGCGAGTTTTGGGAATTTGTCGCGTTCTTTGCCAACTCCATTCTGTTTCTGCTGATCGGCGCACAATTTCGGATTACCACCGATCGCGCTGATCTCCTCCTCGTGGGAGTGGCGTTTGTGGCGGTGTTGCTGACGCGGGCGATCGCGATTTTTGGCCTCACCTGGGTGAATAACGCGCTGGTGCAGTCGGATATTGGCGTGAAGACGCAAACCATGCTGTGGTGGAGTGGCTTGCGGGGTGGGGTGGCGCTGGCACTGGCGCTG
>JAIXVO010000388.1 GCA_027482985.1 Cyanobacteriota bacterium | reverse complement strand
CGTTTCCACCAAAATATCTTGCGGTCGCAGAAACACCTCCGCATGCGGACTATCAAACCCGTTCGCTTGAAAAATCCCGGAAGTGCTAGGCAACACATTCACCGGGCCAATAAAACTCATGACAAACGCACTTGCCGGATGATCGTAAATCTCCGCCGGAGAGCCAATCTGCTCCACCTTGCCTTTATTCATCACCACAATTTCATCCGACACTTCCATCGCTTCTTCCTGATCGTGGGTTACAAAGACCGTAGTGACATGAACTTCGTCGTGCAATCGGCGTAACCAAGCGCGTAAATCTTTCCGCACTTTGGCATCTAGCGCCCCAAAAGGTTCATCCAATAGCAGGACTTTCGGTTCAACCGCCAACGCTCGCGCCAATGCCACCCGTTGCCGCTGCCCCCCCGACAGTTGCGATGGATAGCGATCGCCCAATCCCTGTAACTGCACCAACTCCAGCAGTTCTTCCACCCGCGCCTTCACTTTGGCTGGTGGCGTTTTGCGAATTTCCAGGGCAAACGCAATATTTTTTCGCACTGTCAAATGCTTGAACAACGCATAATGCTGAAAGACAAAGCCAATGTTGCGATCCTGGACTGTTCGCTGGGTCGCATCTTCACCCGTCAACCAAATGCGGCCAGTATCAGGTTCTTCTAACCCAGCAATCAATCGCAACAAAGTCGATTTGCCAGAACCAGAAGGGCCCAGTAAGGCAACCAGCGAGCCACTCGCAATCTTGAGGTTGACTTGACTAACCGCGTCAAAACTGCCAAACCGCTTCGAGACATCTTCAACAACAATACCCACAGCGCTGATCCTTGATGATGAGGGGGGATCCTAAAGAGAACAACAGTGCTGGACAGCGACAAACCACAGTTCTTTGATAGGATTTTCGTAGTTTACACTATGATTCTTCTAGAATAAAGCGCTCACGAGAAGGAATGATGTGCAAGCTGGCGAACACCATCGGGTGAAGACTCGCGCATCAGGAGAAGAGAAGTTGAGCCACATCGGATCGCCCCCAGCGCTGTTGAGGCAGAAAATGACCACAGTCTAGCCAGTTCCAAGAATGCGGTAGAGATTCGGCACTTCTTGCATTAGAATAGGTGGGTTGTGACGAAATTTTTCGGCAATGGCTGTTCCTAAGAAGAAAACCTCTAAATCGAAACGCGATATGCGGCGGGCAAACTGGAAGCGGAAAGCTGCTGACCAGGCGCAAAAAGCATTGTCTCTGGGTAAATCCATCCTGACTGGACGGGCAGAAGGCTTCGTCTATCCCCAGGCGGATGAAGACGAGGATGAAGAATCCTAGAATACCTGTGCGTTAGCTGGCGTTCTGTTCATTCAGCGTAAGGGGCGGAATCTTGTCTAAGTTCTTCCATCCACCTGATCCCGGACTGGGCGATCGCGTCCCACCGGGGCAAAAACTTGCAGGCGGGTTTCCTGTTTTGACCTACGGAGACACGCCTGTTGTGCATCTGGCTGATTGGAACTTGAAGGTTTGGGGGCTGGCAGCAGCTCGCACCTTCACGTGGGACGACATCATGGCGATGCCCCAAAGCCAGTTCACGGCAGATTTCCATTGCGTCACGACTTGGTCAAAATTAGATGTGCAATGGACTGGAATCAAGGTGACGGATTTCATGCAACAGCTAGAACTCGATCCCCAAGCCCAGCACCTGATGCAACATTGTTACGGTGGCTACACGACCAACATTGCGCTAGACGATTTTTTGCGGGAGGAGAACTTCTTCGCGCATACTTTATTTGGTGAACCGTTGCCAGCGGAACATGGTGGGCCTTTGCGGCTGGTTGTGCCGCATCTCTATGCCTGGAAAAGCGCCAAGTGGATCAATGGTTTAGAGTTTCTGGCGCAAATGGATCTGGGATTTTGGGAGCGGAATGGCTATCACCATCGGGGCGATCCCTGGGCCAGCGAGCGGTATAGCGTTTTGTAAGACCGCGATCGCCACAGGATACACCGCTGGGTTTAGTTAAATATTCATGACCGATTCTTAATTCTGCCTAAGTCCTCGCAGTTCCTGGCAGGGGTCTCGGTTATTCTCAAAGGTAACCAACTGTCAACCCAGTCTGCCGATGGGGAATTGTTGGTGGTTCAGTCCATTATTTGGGGTGCTGCCCAGTGCCTACGGAAATCGATCATGCCCCGAATCCTGAGTCTTCTGTCCCACTCCATTTGAGTGAGCAATTGTTGGCTGCGGTCAACGAGGGGCGATCGCTCTCGGCAGCGCAAATTCAGCAACTTTCTCCAGCCGCACTCGCATATCTGGGTGATGCCGTCTATGAGTTGTTTGTGCGGCGGCATTATCTCTTTCCCCCCCAGCGGATTCAAACCTACCATCAGCAGGTGGTGTCCCAGGTGCGAGCCGAAGCCCAGGCGCAGCAGTTGCAAGTTTGGGAACCGCATCTGACTGACATCGAATTAGAGTGGGTCAAACGCGGACGCAATGCCGCAGTGCATCGATCGCGGCGGGTTGATGTGGCCATTTATCAACAGGCCACCAGCCTGGAAACCCTGGTGGGATATCTTTATTTAACGGATTTGCCCCGCTTGCTCACGCTCTTGACGTTAGTCCACGCCGATCCCATTTGATCGCCAGCCCGTCTCTCACCCTTAGATCGCATTGGCAAGGGGTTGAGGGGCAAGGGTGTGGCTGAAATGAATGCTTGCCGTTCCGATCCATTCCCTCTCTCATCCTCTCTGGGCACATTTATGACTGATAAGAAACCTAAACCTAAACCGCAGCCATCCCGATCGCCCAATCGGGGATCGGGATCAGCACAGCCCAAGCGCCGCTATTCTGATAAGCCGGGACAACGCCCACGGGGTCGCCAATTGCCGAAACCCGTGACCGCCGGGGGCGATCGCAAACCCATCCCGAAACACAAGCCCACCGAAGCGATCGTCGAAGCGCCGGTTGAAGTCGTTGAACCCGAAGCGCCAGAACTGATTTATGGCAAACATCCAGTTCTCACCGCCCTGGAAAATCAACGCACTTTAAACCGCATCTGGATTACCTCCCGACTCCGATATGACGAACGATTCCACTCTTTGCTGACTGAAGCCAAAAGTAATGGCACCGTGATTGATGAAGTTGATCCCCGCCGCCTAGATTATTTGACGGAAGGCGCGAATCACCAGGGGATCGCGGCTCAGGCGGCTCCCTATGAATATGTCGAACTGGCAGACTTAATTGCACGCGCCAAAGCGGCTTCGACGCAACCTGTGATCATCATTGCGGATGGGATTACAGATCCCCATAATCTGGGGGCGATTATTCGGACGGCTGAGGCGATGGGGACGCAAGGCTTGGTGATTCCGCAACGCCGGGCTGTTGGGATCACGGCGACTGTTGCCAAAGTGGCAGCTGGAGCGTTGGAAAACTTTGCCGTGTCGCGAGTGGTCAACCTGACACGAGCGTTAGAAGACTTGAAGGCGGCGGGATTCTGGATCTACGGTTTGGCTGCGGATGCGACCCAATCTTTACCAGCTGTACAGTTTTCGGGGGCGATCGCCCTGGTGATTGGGGCGGAGGGCGAGGGGTTAAGCTTGTTAATCCAAAAGTCCTGCGATCATCTGGTGTCCATCGACTTAACTGGGAAAACACCTAGTTTGAATGCGTCTGTAGCGGCAGGAATGGCAATTTACGAAATTTATCGACAGCGCCCCTCGAAAGCTCTGCATTTAGACCGATTCAACTCAACTTGGTTGAAAAAAGGGGAGTCAACAGAGTATAACAAATCATGAAGTGAACACTCGTAACGTCACTCCAAGTTTTTCAGTTGATCACAAGCCACTGGTGGAATTGGCAGGTAAATGATGCAAGAATTTTTGACTAATTTATTGGATGTTTTCGGTCTGGCCTGGTGGGTCGAGATCAAAACAGACATGCCTCGCTGCACCTATTACTTCGGACCCTTCAATTCCATGCAGGAAGCGAATGGGGAAAAGGCTGGCTACGTTGAGGACTTGCAAAGCGAGGGGGCACAGAATATCTCTGTGCTGATCAAACGATGCAAACCCGCTCGGCTCACCATTTCAGACGAGGTAGAAGAGCGTTCCGGGAAGGTTTCTCCTTCCTTCAGCAGTCCACCCATTAGCTAATTGGACTGGCTCCACCAGCCTCAGAAACTTCTAGATGTTCCGCTAAAAGCCAGCGCCCAGAGGGATTGAGCTGTCCAGTGACGGCGATCGCCTGCCCCGTGTGGAGTTGGCTCAATTTTTGGTGAATTTGCGGCTCGAGGGTCACGAGATTCACGGTGTTGCCGATAGCCGTCGCGGTTGGAGGTAACTGTAACTGATATTGCTGATCGCCCAACCGCTGAAAAGTACCGCTGAAAGATGCTCCTGCATGCTGCTGAGGAGCCAGTTGCACAAGGGTGTGGGCAGTTGCTGGGAGCGGCCAATCCTGGGGACATTGACCATCGGCAGGATAGTTCTCCGGGTGATCCAGGTAATAGGTTTGCCAGTACTGCCAGGTGCCGTCGTGAGGCGAGAGATTCAGCAAGGGGATCACGGCGGCGGGGGCGATTGCATCCTGAAGTAAAGCCGTTTGCAGCGATCGCACCGCCAAGTCTCGCGGTTGACACTGCTGCTCAATACACAACGCTGCGGCCATCCCCGCCGCCTGCCCTACGCCTAAAATGACGGGTTGCAAGCGAGTCGCGCCGTTAGCCATGTGGGTCACAGCAAAGTTTTTCTCACACACCAAAAAGCCATCCACCGTTGGGGACACCAGCGCCCGGTAGGGGATTGTGAACGGAGTGCCCGTCCAACGTCCGCCCCAACGCATGGATTTAGGTGCAAGTTGGATATCGCCACTGGGATAGTGATGATCGTTCGCGTAGTTGCCGATCGCGATCGCGTCACAAAGGGATTCCACCTCGTCGCAACCAGCGGCGGAGATAGTGAAGGGCAAATGCGCCACGACACCATTGGCGATCGGGAGTAGATCCTGTTCGCGAATTGTTGTCATGCCGACTAAGCGCCGACTTTCGCGAAAGTAAGGATGCAGCGCATAGGCACCCCCGCCCCAGGAAGCAACCGAGGGGAAGACATCGATGGCGAGACCGTAGCGTCGGCCCAGTTGGGTTTGAATATGGCGGGCAAAACTTTGACTATGCCAATAAGCTTCCTGCAAAAAATTCTGGCGCGACTGGTCACTTTGCACCAGCCGCCCCACCCCTTCACCATAATCATTGCCATGAATCGGCCAGTTGATCATGAAGCGATCGCCCGGTAAGCGCCCATAGTTCAAAAACTGTTCTCCCCCATAGTTGTCCCAGGCTCCGGCAAAGCGATCGCTGGGCGTTTCAATGGGCGGCGGCGGAATGAGGGGGGCTTCCTGGTCTGCCCCAAAATCCTGCATTACCACGACCCAGGTCGGCACCTGAACCGGATAGGTTGCCGTCAGCACGCTGGGCACAACGGGGGCACTGGGTTCACCAAATTCGGACTGCAATTCCCAGCCCCAGCGATGGGGAATTTCGCCTAGAGCTAACAGATCGCCTAACTCCGTGCCATCCAACGTAATTTGGGCGTGGATGGTGTAATCCGCAAACCGGACTCCATGTACCCGCTGATTCGTTTGCAAGACTTTCAAGGGCACCTGCCCCGAAATCCACTTGAGATTGGGGAGAGCCGCAACCCAATCGGCAAAAATGGCGGCACCGATGCCAGGATCATAGGTAAAAAAGCTGACCCAACCGTGATCCAGTCCACCCGGTTGGCGCGATCGCAGAGCTTGCAAAAAAGCCCCCCACAACCCCGTTTGCCAGGGAATCAACTCATTCCCGTCAGGGGCAGCAACGCCAGCACTCGTCAACATTCCCCCCAACCAGGGAAATTCACTCACTAGCACCGTCTGGGCACCTCGCCGCGCGGCCTGAATCGCAGCCGCAGTCCCCCCTGTGCCCCCCCCAACCACCAGCACATCAGTTGTGATGCTTTCCATGTCAAATTGCGGTAAGTTCAGTGTTTAGACTACAGCGTTTTGGTCAAGTTGTCGCACATCAGACAGAGCAAAGATCCACCTTTTGTATGAGTGAATACATACTCAGAGCCGAAACAATAGAGGCACCTTAATTCAATTTAAAATTCTTTCTTTCTGATCCCATGATCCACCCTATGACCTCACAGACTCTCACGGTCGAACCCTTAATGACCGATCGCATTCTCGTGGTAGACGACATCGCCGACAATTCCTTCTTGCTCCAAACCATTTTGGAACAAGAAGGCTATCAGGTCGAGATTGCTGATAATGGTCGAGGTGCGCTCAAAAAAGTGAATTCAAATCCACCTGATCTGATCTTGTTGGATATCATGATGCCAGAAATGAATGGCTTCGAAGTCACTCGCAGTATTCGTCAGAATCTAGCTTTACCCTACATCCCGATTCTGCTCATTACTGGCTATACGGAACCGACGGCTGGCGATGGTTATGATGTGGGAGCAGATGGCTTGATTCACAAGCCGATCAACTTTGATATTCTCCTCGATCGCATCCGTGAAATTCTGCCACCCAAAGTCTGATAAGACCCTGCAAATATTGATTTAGGCGGCATCGAGAACTTGCAATTCACGGGCGGCGATCGCCTCTCGCAGTTGTAATTTCAGGACAGAAAATTGATTCCGTAATAAGTTCAAATCAATTTCAATTTCGGCTCGTTCATCTTGGGTCATTTGTAAATTAGCCGCCGCTCGCCGATAGTCTGAAGCCTGCATTAGTTCTAACCGTTTTGCTTTTCGTTGGGCATCATTTTTGAGGGTATTATCAAAGGCGATCGCGGTATCAATTTCTGCTGCCAACCGATTGAGAATATCTTGTAAGCGGCGGATGTTTTGTTCAATTTGCAGGAAGTGGCGTTGCTTTTCCGCAATGGCGATTGGATAGTCGATGAGTTTCATGACAGGGAAGAGATTGGTAGAAGAAAAAGGAGGCGATTGGTACGGCTAAATTGATCTAATTAAATAGATCTTTATCCTTTCTCTATTTTAGCGAAAGTCCAATTTTGTCGGGTTTTCTCCTCACGTTTTTAGCTGCTAGTTTCAACGTGAACTGGCGCTAAACTCGCCAAATTCTGAAATAACTGCATCACTTTTGGCAACGCTTTATCCCCCGGCGATCGCTCTACGCCACTCGATAAATCAATCCCCTGCGGTTGAATGATTTGTAACGCCGCGAGGACATTATCTGGGGTCAACCCGCCTGCCAAGAGCCATGGAACTGGCGGCGCAAAAGACTGCAATGTCTGCCAATCCAAGGTTTTGCCAGTGCCGCCCCCCAGCGTCGGGTGATAAGCATCCAGCAACAGGGTATCGACCACTGCCGCATATGGGTCAGCGGTCTGAAGCGCTTCAGCAGTGGCGATGCGCAGGGCTTTAATTACCTCGACTTGCGGTAAGGCTTGTTTCACTGCATGGCAGAAGTCGGGGGATTCATCACCGTGTAACTGCACACCATTCAGGTGCCCGATCGCCACCGTCTCCCGAATGGTCGCCAGCGGCGCATTCATAAACACTCCTACGCGATCGCAGACAATTTCACCCGTTTGCAGGGCGATCGGCAATGCAGCTACCACTTCCGCAATTTGGGCTGGGGTCACATAGCGGGGCGACACGGGCACACAGATGAAGCCCAACATCGCCGCGCCTGCCTCCGCGATCGCCCGTCCTTGGTCGGGTTGGGTAATGCCACAAATTTTGACGCGAAAAGTCGTGCGCTTCATCGGCGAAATTCCAGTACTTGCTGTCCCCCATTTGTATCAAAACATAAACTGTTCTGTTAAATGTTCAAACAAATTGAATTCCTGTTGCAGAACAGTTCCGGGAGCTTTCTATAATCCTCCTATTGTTGAAGCCGATTTAATTAAATCTGGAGGTATAAATTGAATTACGCAACTTTACTCGCAACCACGTTGCCCAGAGAGTCTAATTGGTCGATTGGGATCGGCATCACGATGGTGGTGTGTAATCTCCTGGCGATCGCGATCGGGCGGTTTGCCATCCAACGAAAAGGTGCCGGACCCAAATTACCCATTGAATTTCCTGATCCTTTTGGTGGGGAGTTCGGTGTGCCTGAATTGTTGGCAACCGCGAGTTTTGGCCATGTGCTCGGTGCTGGAGTCATCCTGGGCTTAACCAATGCAGGCGTATTATAAAATCCTGGTACTGATTGAATGATCAAAGCCCAAGTAGCTTAATTCTACTTGGGCTTTTTTTGCTAGCTCTGACGACATACGGCTCAGCACTTGTCAAAGTGCCACTGTTTGGCGCTACAGGAATCTTTCCTGCACTCTAAGTGTTTCCTCGCCTCACCGTCCGGCTATTGCAGCAAGCGGCTATTAGCTCCACATTCCATACTTGCAACTTGGTAAACAGGGTCGGGCGCTACAACCGTACCTGGCATATTGGCCTCACAGAGAATAGTTGTGAGGGACTGCGTGCCAGCGCCATCCTGCAGAATCGCTGCCATGCCCACATAGGAGCGAATTTTGGAAACCGTTGAAGTCGCGTAATTCACCGCATAGGGCATTGCATCGGCATTGGGACTAATCTTCAAGCTATAGTTCTTGCTGCGCAGGCTGACTGCCAGCCCATCCACCGTACTGCTAAACTTCGCATTCTGGGTGTAGTAAGCCTGCTGCGCCCGATTCATCACGCCTGATAGCATCTTGCCCTCAGCTTGCTTGGCTGCGGTCGCCCGACTGAAAAAATATGGCATCGAAATTGCTGCTAAAATCCCGCCAATCACCAGAACCGTCAACATCTCAATTAAGGTAAAGCCACTCATCCGATTGAGGGTCATCCCTGAAGCAATCTGAGCACGCCGTTTGGTAAGCACAACCGACTCTCCTGTAAAGCATGATTCAACAACAGGCTGAAGCCATAACAAGAACACTGCATCGCAACAGATCGCGTTACTTGCAGCGCGTGGTAGTGCACAGTAGAAGCTATCTCTTTAGAGTGAGCCTGCTATTCCTACTTACGGATAATGCTGATACAAAACAGGATACGGAGATAAAGAAACCTGTGAAATTACGGTGTCTTTTTGGTCAAAGATTTTTGAAGAGATCGTAAAGCCGTAAATCCCCCCATGGTTTGCCCGTTAACAGGCTGAACTCAAGGTATAAATTATCACTTAACTCATGATCACGATCGATGACTTCTATTCCTCACCCAGAAAAATCTCTGTTTGCCGTCGGTTGCGCAGTCATCACGCTAAGTGACACTCGGACTGAAGCGACCGATCGCAGCGGACAATTGATCCAGCAGCTGTTACAGGAACAAGGACATGCGGTGGTGTCTTACCAGATTTTGCCGGATGAGCCCATGCAAATCATTCAGCAGGTGCAGCAGTTAAGCCAACAGTCGGCGGTGGCTGCGCTCATCCTGAATGGTGGCACCGGGATTGCCCCCCGCGACACGACTTATGACGCGATCGCAGGCATTTTAGACAAAGAATTACCTGGCTTTGGGGAGGTGTTTCGTTGGTTGAGTTATCAAGAAATTGGGTCACGGGCGATCGCGTCACGGGCGATCGCGGGCGTTTATCAGGGCAAGCTAATTTTTTCAGTACCCGGTTCTAGCAATGCCGTTGCGCTAGCCATGCACCAGCTCATCCTGCCAGAACTCCGCCACTTAGTCACCCAACTCCAAACCTAGACACAGTAAAACCCCAGGAACCATAACGCTAAGGACATGACTCCTGGGGTTTGAAAGGATTAAATCAGCGAAGCCAATTAGGGCTGGGCTGTAGTTGGCTGAGCGGTGCTAGCCTGCTGATTGGGAGTCGTCGGACGCGCCAGAATAATCTTTTCTAACTCGGTGACCGCTTTGGCATACTGAGGATCTTGCATCGTGGCAAACAGTTTAGGCTGGGAGCCAAGTTTTTTCAAATCAAACTCAGTTAAATCCACTTTGACATCGGGGGTAATTCCTTTATGGCTGATGTCCGTGCCTTTGGGTGTGTAGTAGTGGGCGATCGTCACCGCTAAACCCGAACCGTCCGCCAAATTGTGGACAGATTGCACCAATGCCTTCCCAAACGTTTGGCTACCCACAATGGTGGCGCGTCCATTATCTTTTAAGGCACCCGTCAGGATTTCACTGGAACTAGCAGAGTTACCATCCACCAGCACCACCAGCGGCAATTTCGTCAGTGCCGTTTGATTGGCACTCACTTCTTCATCGCGCCCTTTGCGATCGACCGTTTTCACGATCGCGCCCTGATCCATCCACATCCGGCTGATCTCAATGCTGGCCTGCAACAAGCCACCAGGATTGCCTCGCAGATCCAAAACAAACCCATCGACCGACTGCTTCGACAAGTTCTGAATCGCCTGCCGCATTTGATCCGCCGCATGAGAGCTAAATTCATTCAAACGAATATAGCCAATTTTACTCTTGCCATCCTGCTTCATGGAGTACCGAACCGTCGGGAGTTCGATCCGCGCCCGCATGAGTGACACGGTGAAGCTGCTGGGCGCTGAATTACGCCGGATTTCCAAACTCACCTTTGTGCCCACTTCTCCCCGAATCAGATTAGAAGCATCTTCAACGGTCATGCCTTTGGTGGGCTTGCCATTGATCGATAGAATCAAATCTCCCGATTGCAGACCCGCCCGACTGGCAGGAGAGTTATCAATGGGTTCAACAACCGTCAGCACTTTCGTCTGGTCATTTACTTCCAACCGGATACCGACCCCGGAAACTTCACCGGAGGTTTGATTGGTTAACGCCTCATATTGTTTGGGATCCATGAAGCGGGTATAGGGATCCTCAAGCTTTTCGAGGGTTTTGCGGAGTGCTGAGTAAGCTTCTTGCCGTGAGGAGTAGTTTTTATCTAAGAGTTTTTGTCGTTCTGACTGCCAGTTCACCCGATTAAAAGAACCATCGACATATTCTCGATAAACAATTTGCCAAGCTTCATCTAGTACTGCCTTCGGACTGTCTTGCAGGGCTGCTCGCACCCGCAGACCCGGACCAAACAGATAAAGAGCAGCGGTTGCCGCAACTGCCCCTCCACAAAAGGCTGCTTTTGTGAGGGTATGGTGCTTCAGGGATCGATTCATTGAATTAGCGCTCAAAATATTACAAAGTTACCGAAGAGCACATACAACGTTGGTTTTACTAGCAGTTGCCAGTAGTGCAACGATATCCATTACCATCAGTATTTTGGAT
>JAIXVO010000590.1 GCA_027482985.1 Cyanobacteriota bacterium | reverse complement strand
TTCCGAATATTGGCAACGACAAGCAGGTGGGTGAAATTTCAGGTGAAATCACGGTCAAAATAAAATCTGTACTGCGCGGAGTTCCTGATTTTACAGACACGATCAACTGGCCCGAATCGAAGTGGTATCCAGAGCCGAGCATCCCCACACCGGGTTGCCAGTGGAATGGTAAAAATTGCCTGTTCAATGTGTATAACGTTGACCCCTATGTCTGGTTTATCCATAAGCAGTTGGGGCTATCTGGATATGGCTTTTCGGTGGACGATGATGTGTCTGATGTGGGAGCGAATTCGGCAACTCATCTGCAAATTAGCATTGGTGGCCTGGGCGGCATGAGCAACCCAGCCCAATGGTCAGCCGGTGTCCCCTATGGGCCTGTCAGCGGCAGTGGAGAAATTGAAATTGTGTCGAATCCAGATGGCTCCAAAACCTACAAAATCACCAACCTGCCCCATACGTCGGATAACCCAGTCTACTGGATGATCACGAGTCCGAATACAGGTGCGGGGCAACAGGGAGCATTGGTGAAGGGCCAGTACATTCAACCGGGGACGAGGGTTGTAGCTACGGATAACCCGGATTATTCAGTCATTCTCGACACCCCATTTACCTCCGATGCGAAGTCCGGCGACATCTCCACCTATGAATTTTGTTGATCTATGTCGGGGATAGGAAAAGCGCGATCGCCCAACCTCATCCTTGGACTCAAGCAGACACCCACGGAATACCCAATCAAAGGGCGATCGCAGCAGATCCCCAATCCCCCTGATCGCCCCCTGATCAAAAGTAGAAGGCTATCGACCAGACCCAAAAATCGGGGTGGTGATGACTTTATCCAAAATCCTGGCCAAAACCATAGGGACAGAACCATGAATACCGTTAAAGATATCGATCCTAACATTGCCAAAACTCATGCGGTATTGTTTGATACCTGGTTTCCCATTGAACAACTGCCCATTCCCCCCGCGATCGCACCGGACATTGCCAACATTGCAGCGCAAGTGAGTGCCGGAATGTTGCAGGCATTCAGTCAATCGGGATTCTTTCCGGTATTAATTGGCCTGACCTACCCTACCAAGCTGCCTTTTTATACCCAGCTGCAATCGTCCCAGAATCCGGCGGTGCAGGCATTTCTAAAAGCAACTGGGGGGTATGGTGGACTGGCGGTGTGCGATCGCCACCCCCTGTTTTCCTACCTATTTGACGGCGATCTGGCAGTCGTAACCGCCCAGTTCGCCATGATCATTCGGGAAGCCTATCTCTCTGGCATCTGGGATCTGCCCCTGGCGGTTCCGATCACAGAAATTCAGCCGCCCCAGGTGTTTATGCAGAACCCGGAGATCTACGCCAAACGCCATGCTCCAGTTCTGCCCCCCAGTCATTTGCGGTACGATGCCGCGACGCAAACGATTCAACACCAGGATGGGGCGATCGACTATCTGGTGATCGGCAGTGGGCCAGGAGGTGCCGCCGTTTGCCATGAGTTGCAGAAAGCCGGAAAACGAGTAGTGCTGATCGAAAAAGGCCCCTTTGTAGTGTGGGGATCCATGGATACTCGCAGCTATTCCCGTCTGTTGTTCCGCAATGACCAGGCATCCACCGTGACCAACAGCGTGATCATCCGCAGCGGTGAAACCATGGGCGGCGGCTCGACGGTGAACATTGACCTAGCCTTTTCCCCCCTGGCGGCGACCATCCAGTCTCGCATTGGTCAGTGGATTGCTCAAGGATTGCTCGATGCAGAGGAATACAGTCCGGAGAAGATTGCGGTCGCCTATCAGCGAGTGCGACAGGACATTGGCACCCGTGAAGTGAGTCAAGATGAACTGAACCAGGACAATCAAGTGTTGTGGAATGGGGCCAAAGCGTTTGGGGTTGATCCGTCGCTGTATCATCTGAATCGCTTTCCCACCGGATTGTCTCCTTCCCCCGTAGATGACAAGCTGGATGCGGCTCGACAACTGTTGCGGAAGGCAATGCAGGACACCGCCAATCCCCTTGGCGTGATCTGTGATGCGTCCGTCGATCAGATCCAGTTCACGACGGAGTCCGATGGCAAAACGGTGCAGGCCACAGGTGTCGCCTTGACAATCAATTCTCCCTGGACGGATTATGGCAATACGGTGGTGGACCCATCCAATTTGCAAATTCCACCCGGCACCACGGTTTCCATCGCGGCGAACGCGGTCGTCCTGGCCGCAGGCACCATTGGCACCACCCGCGTTTTGCTCAACAGTGCGAAGAGTACTCCGGCGATCGCCAATTCCCGCATCGGCAAAGGCTTGATTCTGCACCCGTCCGTGCCCCTAATTGGCATATTTGATCAGACCATCAACCTATTGGAAGGACTGGACAGCGCCACCTTTGTGGAAGCCTTTGGCCCTACACCGGGGTTCATTTACGAAACCATGGGCGGACTGCCCGCCTACGGTGCCCTGCTAGTGCCCGGTAATGGCCAGGATGTCTATAACGCCGTGAGCCAGTTCGGTAATTGCGCCGGATTTGGCACCATGCTGGTGGATACTCCCTCCGATGATAACTGCGTCAGCCTGGATGATCAGGGCAATGTGATGGTGCAGTACAACCTGAGTGAACCGGACAAGCAACGGTTCCGGGCGGGAGTAGCGATCGGCATTCGGATGATGTTTATGGCGGGGGCCAAACAGGTGATCATCCCCTCCAACGAAAACTTCTTGAATCTACCCAACTTTGACCCAATGGTGGGTGTCGTGCTCACCGAGAGTTCCCAGGCAGATCTGGTGGAGCAAAATCTACAGTTCATTCCTAATCGCACCCTGCTCACCGCCGCGCACCTACAAGCAACGAACAAGATTGGACTGTCACCCAATCAAGGCGTGGTATCGACAAATCAACGGGTCTGGAATGTGCTGACTGGAGCCGAAGTCCCCAACCTGTATGTGATGGATAGCAGCATCTTCCCCACGTCGGTGGGCGCGAATCCAATGCAGTCCATCTATACGTTTGCTTACCTTTTCTGCGATCGCCTACTTCAGGGCATGGAGCAGCCTCAGAACGCGATCGCTGCGACATAAAACGATGGAATAGGCTAATCGTTTACCGGCTGCACGTCCTTGGTGTAGAAGCCGTTCTTTTTCAACTCTTGGTTGAGGGCCAGGGCATTGTCAACCCGATCCACAAACAGCACCCCAGTTAGGTGATCCATCTCATGGAGAATGCAGCGGGCCAGCAGATCGTTGGCCTGTAGCTTTTGGGGCCGACCGTTTTCGTCTTTATAGGAGACCTCCAAGGCCGCAGGGCGGACCACATCTAAATACACCCCCGGAATACTCAGGCAACCCTCTTGGCCCGTGGCCAGCTCCTTGGAAACCCGAATAATTTGGGGGTTGATCAGCACCAACGGCGGGGTGGCCGCATTTTCTGGATCAATATCCACCACCACCAGTTGCTTATTGACCGCCACCTGGGGAGCGGCCAGGCCAATCCCGTCAGCGCTATACATGGTTTGCAGCATCTCCCGCACCAGGGCCCGAATCTCGTCGTCTACCTTGGCCACCCGCTTAGCGGGCTGACGGAGCACGCGATCGCCCAGGGTATGAATGTCCAGAGGCGGCTGCTTAAGCTTGGTCTTTTCGACTTGAATGGCGGCGGGCATAGGAATTGGTTCCAGGGTGACGTAGCGTTCTTTATCTCTATCCTAACAACACAGACCCCCGTCGGCCTAGGGATTACGGTCAACCGCTAGGGGGGGTTAATCTCCCTCGGGCAAGACCGGTTTAGCCTCCACCGTCACCTCCACCGCGGTGATATCGATGGTGCCCGCCTCGGCTACCCGAGCAAACCCATCCACCTCGGTCTGTAGCACCGTACCGCAGTTAAGGCAGCGGGTTTCGGTGCCTTTCAGACCCGTTAGCGGGGTATCGCACACCGGGCATGGCCCCTGCACCAGATTGCGCCGCAGCCAAAACCGGAGCCCAAAAAAGGCCAGTACCGGCGCAGCCAACACCAGCAACACCAGTGCCGCCAGCGACTTCACCAACCAGCCCAGGCCCACGGCCCCCAGCAGCCAAACCAACCCCAGCAGAGTCAGCCAGCAGCCCAGGCCCGGTACATTCACTCGAATTTGGTTAAAGCTGTTTTGGTTCACAGGGGGGCTTTCTCCGCGCAGCAGGGACGGGCTAATTGGGTCATACCATTGGCCCAAGAGTCTATTGTAGCGCCGGGTCTGGGCGAAATTAAGCCGCGCCCTTAAGCGGTCCGATCGGCCGCCAGGGCTTGGTGTAGGCAGGCAGCTAGGGCGCTGGGACCAAAGGCGGCTAGGGTCTCTTGCCGCAGCGCAGATTAGTGATTGAAAAACCCATCGCAGGCAGCGGTAAAACGGTGTGTCCCTAGGCTACCCATCTCGCCCCACCCCCGCTACGTCGGACAGGCTCCGTACTTCACAATAGACAGGCAGTTGCGCCCATCCTGGGAGCGGTAGTAGGTCACCTTGTCGGCGAGGCGGCGCAGCAAAAACCAGCCGTAGCCGCTCTCCAGCAGTTCTCCGGGCTGCGGTTCGGGCAGCAGTTCTGGGTTAAAGGGGGCACCGTGATCCCAAATGCGAATTTCGACATGGTCAGTAGCCAGGTCGATATCAATGTCAATACCCGTTTCCGGCGGTAGGTGGGCATGGGCGTGGCGCACCGCGTTGGTAAAGCCTTCGGTCAGGGCCAGGGAGAGGCGATCGCTGTAGCTCCCAACCCAAGCCGACTCACCCTCCACAGAGTGACAGATAGTGACAAACCAGTGCTGCACCTGAGTCACTACGTCCAGCTGACTGGATACCTGTAGGTACTCGTGCCTAGGCTCGTGCCTGGGCTCATGCATGGCCCTCTGCCTGGTTCTAGCCCGTACCATCGGTCACTCCTGTATCAACGCTTACCAGAATCACCCATAGACCTAGCTTAGCGAAAGACGAGACTCCCAGCAAAAAGACCTGCGCAAAACGATACAGTTCTACGCAGGTCTTGCATTGGAGGTTAAGTCAGCAACCCTAAAATAGGCCCAGGGTCAACGACTTGTCAATGGGAAACGTGGCCCCAATTCCCAGCCATAGGGTGACAGCGGTACCAAACAAAAACATGGTGGTAGCCAACGGACGCCGGAAGGGATTTTGGAACTTATTGATGCTCTCAATGAAAGGAATCAGCATAAGCCCCAGGGGAATGGCCGTCATCGCGCCAATGCCCAACAGCTTGCTGGGGACAATGCGCAGAATCTGGAAGGTAGGATAAAGGTACCACTCAGGCAAAATTTCGAGAGGGGTAGCAAAGGGATCAGCGGGCTCACCCACCAGAGCTGGATCTAGCACAGCCAGAGCCACGCAGCAGGCAATGGAGCCCAAAATCACCACGGGAAAGATATAGAGCAGGTCATTGGGCCAGGCGGGTTCGCCATAGTAGTTATGACCCATGCCCTGCTTCAGCATCTCTCTTAACTTAGGATCGCTGAGATCCGGTTTTTTAATAGTCGCCATCGAAAAACTTCTCCTGTTACAGCCAGCTGGGCCTAGCCCAAAGTCTAAACTACTTAGCCAAGGCAATCTGTATAGTCGAAACCAAACGTCACGCCCTACAGAGCCTCGATCACAGCGAACTCAGCCCCTCTTACAAAGGCCCCGAGATCCCCTGCTTACGAATCATCAAGAAGTGCAGCAGCATGAACACCACGATCGACCAAGGTAGAACAAAGGTGTGCAGGCTGTAGAAACGGGTTAGGGTTGACTGACCAACCGCCTCGCCGCCGCGCATGAGTTCAACGACGGTAGACCCCACCACCGGAATGGCACCGGGAACCCCAGACACAATCTTGACCGCCCAGTAGCCAACTTGATCCCAAGGTAAGGAATAACCAGTTACACCGAAGGTGACTGTGATTACGGCAAGAATTACGCCAGTAACCCATGTCAATTCGCGAGGTTTTTTGAAACCACCAGTTAGATAGACACGGAAAACATGCAAGATCATCATCAACACCATCATGCTTGCCGACCAACGGTGAACTGAGCGAATCAACCAACCAAAGTTAACGTCAGTCATGATGTAGCGAACCGATTCAAATGCTTCGGTGACTGATGGCTTGTAGTAAAAAGTCATCGCGAAACCTGTCGCAAACTGAATCAGGAAGCAGGTGAGGGT
>JAIXVO010000475.1 GCA_027482985.1 Cyanobacteriota bacterium | reverse complement strand
TACACTCTTTCCCTACACGACGCTCTTCCGATCTTGCGGTGGGAAGTGGAACTAGTATAAAATCTATTGACATGCTAGCCTTTAGTAGACCAATTGTTACCCTTGAAAAAGGACTATTTGGATTGCCTAAAGAAGCGAGACAATATTTTAGAGTTGCTTCTGATGCTGATTCATTTAGCCACCTAGTCCTTGATAGTCTAAGTTCAACTGAGCTTTCTATGCCCACTCAAGGGGAGATTGAAAAGCTCTTCGGTTATCCTGTGATCAAAGAGTTATTGAGAGATCTTGAGCTAATTGTTAAGGCTAACTAATCTGATTTTGATTAGAAAAATTGAATCATCTATCACTCTTAATGGTCTCATATATGAAGCTACTCATCACTGGTGCCGCAGGTTTTTTAGGGCAATATGTAACTGTTAATGCATTGCGTCAAGGCTATGCAGTGAGCGCTGTGGTGCGTCCACAGCATAATGTGTCTTCGTTACCATGGGCTAATCATCCTGCTGTTGAAATTGTTGAGGCAGATCTTTCTGTTGCCGAAGGGCTTGACACTATTGTTGCAGGAGTTGATGGAGTAATTCATCTGGCGGCTTCAAAAAGTAGTGACTTTTCAGAATCCTATCAAGGCACTGTGGTAGCGACAGAGAATTTGCTCAATGCGATGGAAAGGGCTCAAGTCTTGAGGCTAGTTTCTATTAGCAGTTTCTCCGTGTATGATTATTCTCAGTTATTAGATGGAAGTACTTTGGATGAGACTTGTCCAATAGAGGCTTATCCTGCTGTGCGTGATGTGTATGCTCAAACAAAGTTGATCCAAGAGCAGGTTGTCCAGAAGTTTGCCTCGCTTCCCCATGCTGCCGTGACTATTTTGCGTCCTGGCATGATTTATGGTCGAGAGATGCTTTGGAATGCATGCCAGGGTGCTGGTGCTGGGCCATTTTGGTTATTGATTGGATCCAGGAGTCAGATGCCGCTAACCTATGTGGAAAATTGTGCAGATGCAATTGTCTCTGCGATGGTTGCAGAGGAGGCGGTAGGGGTAACGATTAATATTGTTGATGATGATTTGCCAAGTCGTAAAATCTATACAGATGCCTTGGTTCAGAACTCGATTCATGCTCCACGGGTAGTACTAATCAACTGGGCATTGTTCCGAGGGCTTGCTCAAACTGCATGGTTTGTAAATCAACGATTTTTGTTTGGTCTTTTAAAGTTGCCGGGTCTATTGATTCCCACTAGGCTGGATGCACGGTTTAAACCGCTTACCTACTCTAATGAGCAGGCTAAGCAGTTCCTCAACTGGCACCCTCGTTACTCCTGGCAGGAGTCTCTTAGGCGTTGTTGGAGTGATGAATCGTTGTTTTCTCTTGAGAACTTCTGAGTTCTTAGACTAAGTGGTAAAATGGAATAATATTTTCTTCAAATCTAGCTTATTTTATTTTCTATATTGCTCAGTTTTGGTAGGCTAAAATCTTATGAAAATTGCTATCGTCGGTTGTGGTTTTGTGGCTGACTATTATCTAAGTACATTGCCATTCCATCCTCAGCTAGAGTTGGTTGGAGTAACCGATAAGAATACAGATCGAGCCAATAAGTTTTCGGATTATCACTCGATTCCAGCCTATGGCTCTTTGGAAGAATTATTGGCTGATCCAACGGTTGAGATTGTCCTCAATTTGACCAATCCTAGAAGCCATTATGACGTTTCTAAGGCTTGTTTAGAGGCTGGCAAACACGTCTATTCTGAAAAGCCTTTGGCTATGACGGTTCCTGATGCAAAGGAATTGGTTGCTATGGCTGAGAGTCGGGGTCTTCAGATTTCTTCTGCTCCTTGCAGTCTACTGGGGGAAACCGCACAGACTATCTGGAAGGCGCTACGAGAAAATGTCGTAGGTAAAGTACGTCTTGTGTATGCTGAGATGGATGATGGTTTGGTTCATAAGATGCCCTATCAGAAATGGCTGAGTGAATCGGGTACACCCTGGCCTTACCAAGACGAGTTTGAAGTAGGTTGTACTCTTGAGCATGCGGGTTACTACGTTAACTGGCTGACAGCATTTTTTGGTCCTGCGGAGACGGTGACAGCATTTTCTTCCTGCCTTGTTCCTGACAAAGAACTAGATGTTGAGTTGGATCCTCCTGGCACTCCTGATTTCTCCGTGGCTTGTATTAAATTTCAGTCGGGCGTAGTTGCTCGTCTGACCTGTAGTATTGTTGCTCCCCATGACCATGAACTCCGAATCATTGGAGACGAAGGAATTCTGGGTATTCATGATTGTTGGGATTATGGAGATTCAGTTTATATTCAGCGTCTAATGCGAATTCGGCGTAAAGTCTTTATGAACCCAATTAAACAAAAGTACCCATTGGTGCGGGAATCACCTAAATTTAAAACTAAAGGGGCCCAGCGAATGGATTTTAGCCGGGGAGTGGCGGAAATGGCGGCAGCTATTCAGGAAAAGCGGGTTAGTCGGATGGCGGCTGATGTGTCGTTGCATAATAATGAATTGGCGATCGCGATCCAAGATGCCCTAGAAACAGGCGGCTGCTATCGACTCACCACCTCGTTTGTTCCTATGATCCCAATGGATTGGGCGAAGTAGCTGACCATAGCTTGTGCAAAAATTCAAATAATGCTCTTTATTTATAATTTAATCCTATGAATAGAACTTGTATATTTAACTCATCTCGATACTCGATAGGTGCCCTAGTTATTAGTGGTTTGCTAGTAGGGCAGGTAGTACCGGCTTTTGCACAGGTTCAGTCTGATTCGGAAGTATCATCTCCAGGTACCTCAGCTTTTTCTACTGAACTTGACTCTTCAAGTAGAGAATCTCTTCGCCAGGTTGAAGATGATCCCTACGTGCTTGGCCCTGGAGATGTTGTCCGGTTCGATATCTTTAATGTTCCTGAACTAACCAATAGTGATAGTGGCAGTCGATTGGTCTCCGACAGTTTATACACTGTCTCAGTAGATGGCACCTTAAACCTACCTTGGATTGGTAGAGTTTCTGTGAGAGGGCTAAACCTCGATCAGGCAGATAGGGTAGTTGAAGCTCGGTATACTGAATTCATCCTTGACCCAGTGGTGACTCTGACGGTCTTTACTCCTCGACCAGTTCGGATCGCCGTGGTAGGGGAGGTGAATCGCCCTGGCGCTTACACGACAGGTGCTGGTGGAACTCCTGATAGCGCTGAGCCAGTTGTAACTGAGATGCGAACTGTTATCCAGGCGATCCAAACGGCTGGTGGAATTACGCAGCTTGCTGATATTCGAAGTATTGAGGTCAGGCGACCACAGCTAAATGGTAGTGAGCAAGTTATTCCCATAGATTTCTTTGCGCTGCTAGACGATGGTAACCAAGGCCAAAACTTGCTCCTCCGTGACGGAGATACCGTTTTTATTCCAACTGCGACAGCATTGAACCCAGAAACGGCTCAGGCTTTGGCAGATGCTAACTTTTCACCGACCACCGTGGGGATTGATGTGGTTGGGGAAGTTGGTACGCCAGGTCGGGTAGAAATTAAGCCCAATTCAACCTTGAATCAAGCCATTCTTGCGGCGGGAGGATTTGATGATCCTCGGGCTGATACTGGAGAAGTTGCCCTGATTAGATTGAACCCAGACGGTACAGTAACAAACCGTCGTATTCCGGTTGATTTGGCAGCGGGCATCAATGAAGAGACCAACCCAGCCCTTCGAAATAATGACGTTATCATTGTTTCTCGCACAGGGGTAACTCGGAATGCAGATTTCCTGGAACTAGTGGGTAGCGCTGCTGGAGCAATACTAAACCCAATTCTAGGAGTTATTGGAATTGTAGACCTGTTTAATGGCAACTAGTACCCTAAATACTGGTATTTACTCTTCTATGGGTTATCCCAACGGCTAGATTGCCAGGATGATAACGACTCTATTAGCCCGTATATGCTGACGGACGTGGTTTTTATGTGTCAAGCTCATCGCCCTTAGGAGAGGTCTCGAAAAGAAAATACCTCCAGGTAGGGGCGTAGGGCCTGCGCCCTGAAGAGGACATAAAATTCTTGGGTATTTTCGTTTCCAGAATTGTCCTTAGGCGTTGACTCATCCTCTGGGTTGAGGATTATCTTTACTTGGGTGCTTGATATCCCCCAAAAGGAATATGCCAGTTGAATATGCTAAGGCTACATTGTTGGGAGATTCGGTGCCTTGGCCTAATTAGTCTGATGAGTGTGAGATTTCTGGAGCACAGACTGTTGAAACTTAGAACCTAAATTCAACCGTGGTTCCATTGTGCAGGTGATTGGCCAGGAGATAGCGATTAGCTTGAACGACGGTTGCTAGACCTGAATTGACCAATACAGTGCTGGCTAGAGACCTCAGGGCATGGATAGTTCTAAATAAATGATTCTGTAGGGTCTGTTGTGGTGCTAGCCAAATGCACCAAAGGATCTAGGCTAATGCGTTATTCTGGCGTGATAACGTATTCTACGAATAATTTAGGTCTTATGCTTAACTTTTGGATATTGGGGGCGATCACCCCCAATATCTGATCGGCCTTGGGTAGAGGAAACGTTGAGAGGCAATGACTGAGCTCAACTCTACGAGAACCACTGACTTTACATCTTATTATGTCAATATGAACACCTGATTAAGATGCAATTATCCTGAGGGGAACCCATGGCTACAGATTCTATAGTACTAAAGGTAGCCCATATCAATTTAGGAGACTCTGCACGTTATGGGGGAACTGCCGTAGCGGTTTCACGCTTAAATCAAGCTTTACAGCAAGCAGGTATTGACTCGAGAGTGCTATGTGGGTTTCTTGATCAAGAGCAGCCTGGATATGATTTACTGCCCCGCCCTATACTGCTTCGCCTCATTGAGGCGATAGTTAAACGAATGACTAGGGAGTTTGGCCTAAATGATGTGCATAACTTTAGTTCATTTCTACTCAAACGCAGTCCTCTGATTGCAGAAGCTGACATCTTAAATCTTCACTGCATTCATCATGGATACTTTAATTATCTGGCTCTACCCTACCTAACAGCTCAAAAGCCCACTATCTATACCATGCATGATATGTGGTCATTTACTGGTCATTGTACGTATAGTTTCCAATGCGATCGCTGGAGAACTGGATGTGGTAAATGCCCGGACTTAACAATTGTACCAGCCGTAAAACGAGACGCTACTCAGGTAGAGTGGAAGCTAAAAAGGTGGGCCTATGAACATTCTAATTTATCGATTGTAAGTCCTAGCCTTTGGATGGTTGATCTGCTTAGAAATAGTATACTGAATTGCTGCTCAATCGAGCATATTCCTAATGGTATTGATACTAACCTTTATCGACCCATGGATATAGAGGAGAGTCGCTCTCTATTAGGAATTCAGGCTGATAAAAAAGTTTTAATGTTTGGAGCCGCTTATTTAGACGATCCGCGCAAGGGATTCGACTTGCTAGTATCTGCGCTAGAGAGTTTGCCAGATGCATTGAAGGCTGAAATGGTGCTTTTGATCTTTGGCACTGGGAGTGAAGATATTGCCCAAACTGTTGGTATCACTACGATCAATCTTGGCTATGTTACTAGCGATCAGCAGAAGGCGATCGCTTATTCTGCTGCTGATCTTTTTATCTTTCCAACTCGGGCTGATAATTTACCCATAGTGCTTCAAGAGAGTATGGCCTGTGGAACACCAATCGTTTCTTTTAATGTCGGTGGTGTTCCTGAGTTAGTTAGACCTGGTGTTACGGGCTACTTGGCTAAACCGGAGGATTGTAATGACTTTCGGAATGGCATCATTGAACTACTAGAAGATGAAGAATTACGACATAAAATGGCGCTCAATTGCCGAGAAATCGCTGTTAATGAGTATTCACTAGACTTGCAAGCAAAATGTTACATCGGATTATATAGAAAAATCTATGCTACACTTAGGCTGTAATCTATTGATATTGGAGGGATTAATAGTGGATCCTAGAAGGTTGAGGTACGCCTTGCCCTAGGAAGTCATTGGAATTAATAGGCTTGAGCAACTGGCCTGCACTTTATGCGAGTGTGAATCGCTATTGCTCAAGCATGAAATCATCATTTTCAGTAGTCGTTTGTATTTTGGCTACCAATTTCTCGCAAGTTTTTTGCTTGAATTCACTAAAAATTCATACCTACATCTACACAAATTAAACTTTAGCAGATTTCAGGAACAAAATATGTTTATTGATGCCAGAAAAATTGCTAGTCAAGAGATTATTAATGCTGATGTCTGCATTGTTGGGGCGGGGCCAGCAGGAATTACCATAGCTCGGGAATTTAATGGTCGAGGAGCTAATGTTCTATTGCTAGAGTCGGGTGGTATTGACCCTGATCCTGCCGCTCAGGCCTTGTCCGAGGGCATTAATGAGGGTGAGCCTTATCCTCGTCCTAGTGCTCTTCGAGAGCGGCTATTTGGTGGTACAGCTCATGTTTGGCCGATTGATCTAGACAATGGTCGGAAGGGGGTTCGGTATGTGCCTTTGGATCCGATTGACTTTGAAAAGCGTGACTGGGTTCCCTATAGTGGTTGGCCGATCACTCGGACTGATCTTGATCCTTATTACGAGAGAGCCCACCAAGTTGCTCAAACTGGGCCCTATGACTACAACCCTGCGAGTTGGGAAGAGCCTAATGCCAGGCAAATTCCATTTAAAGGGAACCGGGTAACAACCCAGATGTTCCATTTTGGCCCACTGGACGTCTTTACCCAAGAATACCGCCACGAGCTAGAACAGTCTCAAAACGTTACGGTATTGACCTATGCCACGGCTCTGGAGCTGGAGACCGATGCGTTAGCTAATCGGGTAACGAGCATTCGAGTTGGAGCGCTAGGGGGGAATCAGTTTGGCATCAGCGCCAGTGTTGTGATACTAGCCCAAGGTGGACTTGAAACAGCCCGCCTTCTACTATTATCAGACTCGGTACAGTCCTGTGGACTGGGCAATGGAAATGACCTGGTGGGACGGTTTTTAATGGATCACCCTGTCATTCGTCCAGGGGTATTAACGCCAAAAGATCGCGGCATTGTGGATCACCTGGCTCTGTACGATGCTCGTTGGGTTAAGGGAGCTCGGGTAATTGCTAAACCTGTGCTGACAGAAGCTGTCCAGCGGCAAGAAAAGTTGATGAATATCAACACAGCTATTTTTCCTCGGCCAGGCTTAGCTCGCTACAATCTATTGCGAATGCTCTTTCCAAACGGTCAGCGACCTAATTCACCGGCTATACGTTCTAATCGAACGCTACTTCGAGCCTTAAAAAAAGGAAGTCTACCCCCTGATGTATTTAAGCATCTTGGCAATATGTTGATGGGTCTTGATGATTTATTAATCTATAAGCAATGGCGTACACCAGGGCGAAATCGTTTTCGCAATCTGCCACTATTTTCCTACGATTTTGATCATGGTGGCTGGTCTCAACTGGAGAACAAACCCAAAAAGTTTGGCTGTTTTGATCTGCTTCATGTAACGGAGCAGGCTCCCGATCCGAACAACCGCCTAACTCTGTCGGCAGATCGCGATGTTTTTGGTTGCCGTAGAATGGCGGTTGACTGGCACTTCAACGATATCGATAAACGCAGTGTGAAACGGGCGATGGAAATTTTTGCTGAAGACTTTGCAGCGGCAGGGTTGGGGCAACTGAAGCTTGAGTTTGACCATGGTACTCCGGTCATCTGGACTCCCAGTATCCACCACACTATGGGAACAACGCGTATGCATGAGAGCCCCACGCAGGGGGTTGTGGATGCGGACTGTCGGGTGCATGGCGTTTCAAATCTTTTTATTGCCAGCAGTTCTGTCTTTCCGACGGGCGGCTATGCCAATTCTACGCTGACTATTTTGGCTCTTGCTATCCGGTTGTCTGACCATGTTAAGGCCGTGCTGAAATAGCTAATGGCCCCTGGGCTGTAGAAAAGGTTACTGGGTCGGTGGGGTAAGTGGGGTGCCCCACCGACCCGGCCAGGTGGCCATGGTGGGTACTCAAACCCTGAGAGTGGCTCGGGTTTGAGCACCCACCATGCCGTCGGCGACCAGCCCTCGCTGGGCTTGGAACTGACGCAGGGCGCGATCGGTGGTGGGGCCAAAGATGCCGTCGACAACCACAGGAATACCTGCTCGGGCCAGGGCCTGCTGTACGGCCCGCACATCATCGCCCTGGGTGAGGGGGTTGGTCAATGACAGGGGCCGAGGTTGGGGTTGGGGCCGGGGTTGAGCGGGCGGCTGGGGTCGGGGTTGAGCGGGCGGCATGGGGTTGGTTTGGGCTGCCAGCAAGGCCCAGGTCTGGGCACCCACCACGCCATCGGCGACTAGGCCTCGGCTGGCCTGAAACTGGCGGACGGCACGATCGGTGGTCGTGGCAAAGATGCCGTCGGCGACCAGGGGAATACCTGTGCGGGCTAGCGCCTGCTGCACTATCCGTACATCCTCCCCCCGAGTGGGAGGGGAGGTTAATGACAGTGACCACTGTTGAGGCTGTGGCCTCGGTTGGGTGGGGGGCCGCGGGGTTGGGGGCGGCGTTGGGGTGGGCGGCGTTGGGGCAGGCGAGGTTTGCAGCAGGGCCAACGTCTGTGGCCCCACCACGCCATCGGCGACCAGGCCTCGGTTGGCCTGAAACTGGCGGACGGCACGATCGGTGGTAGCGCCAAAGATGCCGTCGGGTACGAGTTGGGCACCCCAGCGCACGAGGGCGGTCTGGACTTGGCGCACATCCTCACCGCTCAGGGGAGGAGAGGTCAGGGCCAATGTCCGTGGCCCTGGGGCTGGGGGCACACTGCCACCGGAGGAGATTTTGGGCCGATTGGCCAAATAGGCCTGGATCTCTTGGCTTAGGTTTGGATTACTGCTGGGGGTTCGTCCGCCCGCTAAATATTTCTGCCCAGCTTCACTGAGCGCAATACCTGGAGTACCGGCTAAAAATACGTTGGCTTCAGAGAGGCGGCGGCGCAGTAACCCCTCCTCTACGCTAGAGCCGGGGTTGCGGTACATAATCAGCGCTGGCTCGATATTGTGCCACTCTTGATTGCGCAATACCCGCGATAGGGTTTCAAAGCCATCGGCGTCGTAGAAATTGGCCCCTAGGTTATAGGCAAAACTGAGGATCGCTCCCTTTTGGTTATCGTTGAGGGTTTTCCAGCCAGGAATGCGCTCCTGGGGAGGTAGGTAGCCGTTGACGACCTGCCACAGCAAGAGATCATCGGCCTCCGCTTGGGTAATGCGATCGCCCAGCTTAAAGGGTCGACCATTTTTATCGCGGGTAGAGCCCCAGCCAATGGTGATTGGTTCAGCGCCGGTCTTGGGATCTGGATAGGCCTGCAGACGGGAGCCTTCAAAGGTTTTGATCAGGTCTATTCCTGGCATGGGTATTCCAGTCATAGTGATTACCTCGCGTAAAACATCGTCAGAACTTACGCCAGTGTATCGACTCTCTGGCAAGGCGAGTTTAGTAGGGGGATTGCCCAGCGGATATGAACCGTATCAGAGTCACGACGGCGATCGCTATCGTCGGCCTCTTCCGGGATAGAGCCAACCCCCTAGCCCCTTACTGAGCCAGGGCATGACCGGGTAGGTCAGCAGTGCTGACACAAACATCACCGAGATCAGCAGCGCCAGCAGGGACGGTAACCCCGCTAACAACGGCCCCAGCAGGAGATTGGCCAGCAAAATCAGCGGGTAGACCGCCAGTACACCCAGCACCACCTGTTTGTAATAGGGTGGCGAGGGTAGGCCAGACTGGGCCTGGGGTAGGGTAAACCAGAGCTCTAGGCCACTGGGTAGCTGCTGCTGTGAACGAGTCGCAATCAGCCCGTAGGATTTATCCATCCAGGCCCGGTAGGTAGGCGATATGATCCAATCGCGCAGGTGGTCGTAGGTGTCAAACTTAACCATCACCACATACTCTGGATGGTGATGGTCGCGGGGGCGAATCACCTCGACGCCTAAAAACCCCTCAAACTGCCGAGCATCGTGGTTGATACCGGCTGTCCAAGCTTCGTAGGCAGGCACCTGGCTAGGGTCTACCACTTCCGAAATGACCAGGGTAATCGGGCCAGAGGGTGGCTGAATTTCATCCATGGGGTTAGGTGCAGGAATCGGAGGCCGATATTAAATCCTCCAGGGACCGTTGTATATCGGTGGTGAGCGTCTCCACCGCCGCCTTAGCCGATCGCCGCGACTCGGCGTAGTCGGGCCAGCGCTGGGAAATATTCAGCGGCTCCCCCAGGGTAATCACCGCCTGACGCAGGCCCAATTGGGGACGTTTGGGTACTCGAGTGCCCTTCAGGCGCTCGACCAGGTCAAAGAGAATTAGGGTGGTTTCCGCAAACCGCTCAAAGGTTGGCTTGTCTTTCACGTAGCGGCCCGTCACCGCCACAAAGCTTTCCACCAGGCGCATGTGGCGCAATTGCAGGGTGGCCTCTGCCGCCACCCAGTCTGCCAAGCCCCGATCGACCGCCGAGAGTTGGGCCAGGTCACCGATGTCTTCCCGATAAATGTAGCTCCACCCGGCCTCTTCTAACCGACGGCAGCGGGTCGTTAGGGTACCTGTGGAGGGCAGGCCAAAAAAACGTTCCCCCACCACCAAAGAGCCTTCGAGCACCTGGCTCAGCCGCTGGGCAATGGCGGCGGGCTCGGTCATTGTCTCTAGCTCACCTGGGGGCAGGGTGAGACCGTAAAACCGTTGGTAGAACTGCTCCATGCGGGTCAGCAGGTGCTGCCCTAGGGCCAGCAGGCGGGGGTAGTAGTCCGTCGCCGTCATCGCGGCCGGGTCGGTGAACGACTGCACCGGCAGGCCACAGTCGGCCTCGAGCTGGGCCATGAGCCGATTCAGGGCTGCCCAATTGGGGCGGGGATACATATACCGCAGGCCCACCGGCAGCAGCAGGACCTCCTCCGATCGCCCCGCCTTCTGTAAATCTTCCACAGCCCAAAAGGCTAGCTGAGCGGTGCCCGGCTCCAGGTCGCTGATCACTTCGCCGTGACCATTGGTGGCCCCCTCGGGGGCAATGGTGACCGGCAGGGGGGCGGTCAAGATCTGATCGCGCACCGTCTTGAGTGCCTTGAGGTCGAGCCGTCGGCCCCGATGCACTGGAATGCCCCCGATCGCTGCAAACAGCCAGCTCAACCACTGCCCAGCCTACAGAGGCATACCCCGGTCGTACATAAAAAAGCTGTGCAGGGGGCGCTTGAGGCTAAAGCCCCGCTGGCGGGCCGCCCTTGGCACCAGCCGCGAAAACAGGTAGGACAGGCACATCGGGTCATCGACCTGGCTGTGGCGAAAGGCCATAATCAGCCGAATTTTGCCGGTTTGAAACTGGCGAAAACACTCGGCCAGCACCTCG
>JAIXVO010000385.1 GCA_027482985.1 Cyanobacteriota bacterium | reverse complement strand
TCCCTCCCTCTTCCTCCATTTCCCCTCAAATTGCAAAGCGCCAATCCCTATTAAACAGGATCAGCGCTTCACAAAAGTATTCACAGGGATTCAACGGCTGGGTCTTTATAAGCTTGACCCGATTTATATGTTTATACAATGACAGGGAAAATTCAAAAACAAGTAATACGTAATGTTTTCTTTATATTTTCCATTACTTCGCTTTGTGAAATTTTATATACGAAAACTTTACATTATTGATCGCCTCGTGGGGGGAGGGAAGCGCCTAAAGCTTGCGAAACCCAAACTTCCAGGGAATGTAAGGGCGACCGCCGGGGTAGTTGGTTGGGGGCCAGCATCGGTTCTACCAGGACTGTAAATAAGCCCAGGCGGTTGCCTGCTAAGACATCGGTAAACAGGCGATCGCCCACCATGCCAATTTGATCGACGGGTAATTGCATTGCTTCGACGGCTCGCCGGAGTTTGCGGCGGGAGGGTTTGCCAGCGCCGGAGATGTAGGGCAAGTCTAAAGATTTGCCGATGCGCCGAATCCGGGCTTCGCTCACGTTATTGCTGACGAGCCAGAGGTCTGCCACCTGCCGTACATCCTGCACCCAGGGCAACAGTTCTTCCGACACTTGAGCGGCTCGAAATGGCACCAGGGTTTCATCCACATCCAGCACTAAGCCCTTCAAGCCATGCTGCTTGATTAACGCTGGGGTGAGATGCAGAATCGTCTCGTGGAGGATCAAATTGGGTTGTAGCAGGTTGCCCCAGAACATAAGCGATCGGTGAATGAACAGTCTTTGAACTTAATTTTTGGGCTTGGCGGGTTGCCCAGTGGATTGGGTGGCTTCCCGCTGGTCGTGAATGGTATTCTGAGCGGCCTGATGCTCTGCCAGGGTGCGACTGAAGACGTGAGTGCCATCATAGCGAGCAACGAAAAACAGATAATCGGTGGCTTCCGGCGTGAGGGTGGCCTCCAGGCTGGCTTTACCGGGACTGGCGATGGGGGCAGGAGGAAGCCCTGCGTTGACGTAGGTGTTGTAGGGATGGGGCGTTTCCACCTGCCGATAGGTGAGGGGGCGATCGGGCGTTTGGGTAATCCCAAAGGCATATTCCACTGTGGGGTCAGAAGCCAGAGGCATTTGTTTCTGAAGCCGATTGTGGAAAACGCCGGAAATTCGCGATCGCTCCCCAGGTACGACCGCCTCTTTTTCCACCAAACTGCCCAATGTCACCCACTCTGCCAAACTTAACTTTGATTTACCCTGATGTTGCTGATAGATGGGGAGTGCCACCTGCTCAAAGCGATCGAGCATCAGCTTGATCACGTATTCAGGCTGAATTGTTGTTCCCACTGGAATTTGGTAGGTATCGGGAAACAAATACCCTTCCAAGTGGGGAAACCCCTCTAGGGGCGGCTTGGTTCGCAACCAGGGGTAGGCCGCTGTCGAAAATTGATTGACCGCCGTCAAAAAATCCTGCTCTGAAAAATAGCCCTGACTGGCAAAATATTGCGCCATCTGCCGAATCGACCAGCCCTCCGGCACCGTGAAGCTGGTTTGCGCTACCTGCCCCGTCCAAATTTTGGCCGCGATGTCCGGCATCGGTTGGGCTTTGGTGAGTTGGTAAGTCCCCGCCTGAAACCCTCCGGTGGCATCTTTGAACATCAACCAGCGGGACCACAGATTCCAAGCCTGAGCCGATCGAATTAGGCCCAGCGTTTCCAAGTCCTGCCCAATTTCTTGAGCCGAAGTTCCGGGTGGAATACTGAGATTAACGGCTGGGGCATTGGGCTCGACTGGTTGCGGCGCTGCCGCTGCCCACGCCCACCAGTTCCAACCTTGCCAGGCGATCGCGCCCAGCCCTGCCAGCCCTAACCCAAAGAGGAGTAATTTGGTTGGGAATTGTTTTGCCATGCGCCGCCTTCAGTCAAAACATCACCGATGAACTACACCCTGAGCTATTGCATCTCATCAAACAGTTGATCTTCGATCATTTCTAACATGGGTTCTAATTTTTGCAGTTCATCCGGAGAAAGCAGATGGGGCTGATTCGCACTATCTAACCGCGCCAGGATGAAGCAAGGATCAAGCGGCGCATAAATGGCAAATTCCTGCTCTTCGTAGTAAAAGCTAGCAAGGTATTGCAATTCTTCTGCCCCATCTTCTTCTTCCGCTGCCGCCACTGCTCCCAGTTCGTCGGCTTCATCCAGCTCTGGTAACTCGCCTTCCACCGTCAGCACCACCGCCGTCCGCTTCAGGGTGAGATTTTGCTCCTCTAATACAGCCTTTGCTGTACTAAAGAGCGTATCAATCTCGTCCTCATCTTCTACGGGGATTGCCTCCTCATCGTCCTCATCTTCGCCTTCCCACACAAAAATCTCGACGGGAGAATCAATCGGTAGCAATAGCACATACTCTTGATTTTCCACTTCCAGGTAGCGTTCCACGGAGCAGGTAATTGTGCGTCCGGCATCATCAGTCAGGACAACGGTTTCCTCATCTTCCGGCAAACCATTCATCTGAATCTCGTCACTGCTCATCGCGGATCTCCTTCCTCATCTGTTAGCGCTCAAAGAGCATTCTGCCAAAGTCTGTCGCCAGTTTGTCATTTTTGAGGAGTTTTCTGGGAATTTGGGAGGGGGAGGGAGGGGATGGAAGGGGAAGGGAGGGGAAAGAAGTCAGGAGCCAGGAGCCAGGAGCAAGCCTAGATGTCAGGAAAAACTGTTGGGACGGCTGTGCAGAATGACAAGGCAGGGAAAAGCCAAAATGTTGGTTAGAGAGGTTCGTTGGTACCGCTAGGTCATGAGTTGGTAGGAGCCAATTCCCCCGATTTGCTGACTCCTGACTCCTGACTTCTGACTCCTGACTCCTTCATTTCGCCTGCTGATCCGTGGGAAGGACGATCGCCTCGAACCAGTAGTGCAAGAAACTCTGGATAGTTTGTCTGAGGGCCGGGATGCCCATCGGTTTCAACATATAGCTGTTAATGCCGAACTGGTAGCAGCTACTCACATCACGGGGATTGTTAAAGGTGGTCAGCACGACGATGGGAATGCTTTTGAGGTTTTGGTCTTGCTTCACTTGCATAATCACTTCGCGACCGTCTGTACCGGGCAGATTCAAATCCATGAGAATCACGGCGGGACGGGGTGCCATCTGCGGATCGGCATAGGGGCCTCGGTGGTAGAGATAGTCCAGCGCTTCTTCGCCATCATAAGCGCGATAGACCGGATGCTGAAACTGCAATTCCTGCATAATGCGCACTAAAGTAGAAAAATCTTCATCGCTATCTTCGACGATGAGGAGCGGTGGCAGATGCAAACTCAACGTTGAGGGCAAGGTGGGCATGAACGGTGCAAACCAGGGACACTTAGGTCGGTAAGGTAAAGTAAAAAGTGCAACCTTCACCATAATTGGATTCTACCCAGATTCGACCCCCATGCCGCTCAATAATTTTTTTGACGATGGTTAATCCGGCACCCGTGCCATCCCCATATTTCCCAGGGGCGTGCAGCCGTTTAAAGATGCGGAAAATGGTGTCCTGGTGTTTGGCTTGAATGCCGATTCCGTTGTCTCGCACATATAACACGGTGGTTGGCGGGGATGCTTCAGGCGGGAGGTGGTTGGGTTTGAGGCTGGCAATGTCGGGAGCGGTGTCTAAATAGCCGATCTCGATCCAGCGAGTCACCTTATTGTTGTATTTCAAAGCATTGCTGATGAGATTGGTAAAGACTTCTTCGATCAAGATCAAGTCGCCTTGCACGACGGGCAGCGATCGCGGGATCCGAATGTCCACATCTTGATGGGATTGGCTCATGTCCAACATTTCGATGACGGTGTGGACTAATTCGTTTAAGTCGAGCGATCGCACATCCAACTCCTGCCGGCCTAACCGGGAAAAGTGCAAGAGGGCGTTAATCAAACTCTCCATGCGTTCGGTCAGGCGTACCAGGGTTTGCAGCTTGGCGACGCCATCTGCCGCCAAGACTTCACTGTAATCCTCTAACAAAAAAGTGGAATAGTTATGAATGCCCCGCAGGGGTTCCTTTAAATCATGGGAGGCAATGTATGCAAAGGCATCTAATTCTTCATTACTGCGTTCCAGTTCAAAATTAATGGTGGCTAATTCATCGGCTTGCCGTAACACAATGCCCACGATCGCACTCCGGAGTTCTATGGCTCCATCCACTTCATAAGGGTGCCAGGGGTAAGATTTTTGCCGGACGGTTTCCTGCCACCGGTCAAAAGATTGACGTGGAAAAATCGTGATACTGCCATCCAGTTCCACCTGATTGGGTTTATCGGGGTTGCCTGCCCACTGCACCTGTTGCACAATTTCGGGGCGAAACCAAAGGAGATAATTCGGTGGTACTTTCGTAATCGATAGGGCTAATAAGCCACTGGCGACGGACTTAAACGCGGCAGCTGGAGGATAGGCGGCTGGTAAGGCATCGGTCGCCCATAAATGGTTTTGCATCTGCTCCGGCAACCACTCCAGGAGGGCTTCAATCTCTGGTTGGGTGGGTGTTTTGCCAACTAGAAGGAGCTGCCCATTCAAGCATACTGCCGCCCCTTCCGCGCCCACGGCTGCCAACAAATTGGCGCGATCGCAGACTAGGCCAGCCCCTAATTCATCCGCTTGCGTGACCGCCTCAATCAACTGTGTCTGCCACGATTTCACGGCTAACTTGTATTCCAGATTCTCGGTGACTTCCTTATTCACCAATTCCAGCGACATCACCTGCCCCAAAAACTCACACACTGTCCGCAGTTCATAGGGCACAAACAAAGGTGTTTGATGATGGCAGGCAATCAAGCCCCATAATTTTTGCTGCTGAATTAACGAAATCGACATCGAAGCCCCGACTCCCATATTCTGCAAATATTCAATGTGAATGGGGGAAACGCTGCGGAGCACACTCAAACTCAAATCTAAGGCCTCGCTGGGAATGGCCTCCGGGGTAGAAAGAAGCGGGGCGGGTTGATACTCTACCTGGGGAATTAAACGTAGCCAGTTCAAGGTATAGAGCTGTTTGGCCTGGCGCGGAATGTCTGAATCGGGATAGTGCAAACCTAAGTAGGACGGTAGATCGGTGCGCTTGGCTTCCGCAATGACGGAGCCTGCCCCACTGGGGTCAAATTGATAGACCATGACGCGATCGAACCCAATTAGCATCCGGATTTCTTGCACAATCAAATCGGCGAGGTCACTCACACTAGCCGCTTGATGCATTCGACTGAGCAGGTGGCGAGTAATTTGGAAGAAGTCAAAAAAGTTTTGGGGAGCAGGGCCAGTTGTCAATTCAAGTTCCAAAATTAATTGGGCTTGTGGTGATCGATGCAAAATTCCAGCGCAGTTTAGCAGACTTCCAGATCGCCTAATTTCCAGTGGCAGTGGGTTAACACTCTCAAAATCACGTTGCAAACACTGATGAATCAGGCGCAGTTGGGCAGGTTGCAGGATGGTAGCGAGGGACTTGCCCAGAAGATAAGCAGGCGGCTCTCCGAAAAATAAGGCAGCATTAGCACTAACCGTTTCAATCCTGAGATCGGGTTCTGATAAAACCAGCAACACCCCATGGGGCTGAATTGCACCTGGGACATGGATGGGTTCGCGATCGCAATTGGTTAAGGTGACGCGCTCACCCGGTTGATTGGCTGTTTGCATGATTGCTAGCTCCTATCCCCATTGCTGTTCATCCATAACAATTCTCAATTATTTGGGCAATGAAAAGGCGTTGTAAAAACGGATTCCTGCGGAATCTTGCTCACCACTCTGACCGGATCGCTATCGCTAACGCTAATGTCTTATGGTGCTCACTTAACTTAAATAGCAAGATTCTTTATCTGTCGATCGACAGATAAAGAAATCATACTTTCGATGTACTTATGATCTGAATTCAGTCAGTAATCGATACACCATGTAAACTTCAAAAATGCAACATTATAAAACTTTAGATTTTATCTCGTTAGTTAAAATTTCGTGCGGTCATTGATACGAGGTTCGGCTCCCTGTGAACACCCGTCAGCAATACACCGTTCTGATTATTGACGATGCCGCTCCAGATCGGGAGCTGTATCGTCGGTATTTGACAGCCGACCGGGATTGCCTCTACACCATTCTGGAGGAAGAGTCTGCTGAAGCTGGGTTAGAGCGGTGTCAGTCTGGTTCTGTCGATGGCATTTTGCTGGATTTTTTGTTGCCCGATGCGAACGGTCTGGAGTTTTTAGCAGCACTTAAAGGTCAACATGGAGAAGCCTGTCCGCCTGTGGTCATGATCACGGGGCAGGGGGATGAAGCGATCGCGGCGCAGGCGATCAAATCGGGTGCAGAAGATTACCTGATTAAGCGCCAAATTACCCCCCAGAGCTTACAGCTTGCCTTGCATAATGCCATCGCCCATACGCAACTCCGCCGCCAGTTACAGCATAGTGAAAATCGCTTTCATACTTCTGTGGAAAATATGCTGGATTGTTTCGGCATCTTTTCCGCGCTCCGCGATTCGGCTGGTCAGATCACTGACTTTCGCATGGATTACTTAAATACAGCCGCGCTGGCAGATTTTCAGCTAGCACGGGAGGCGCTCGGGCAAAGGTTATGTGAGCTGTTTCCGATTTATCGGGAGAATGGTTTATTTGCCGCTTACTGTCAGGTGGTAGAGCAGGGGCAACCGTTCATTCGAGAAGCCTTTCGCTGTACTCGCAGTTTGGCTTACGGTCTGATTGCTAAAGCCTATGATTTACGCGTCAGCAAGTTGGAGGACGGGTTTGTGGCCGCTTGGCGGGATGTGACCCGCCGCCAACAACAATTGGAACGGGAACGCATTATCAGCCAGATTACCCAACAAATTCGGCGATCGCTCAACCTGGATGAAATTCTGCAAACTACCGTCACGGAAGTCCGCCAGTTTCTCAATTGCGATCGCGTCTTTATTTACCAATTTCACTCCCAGGGGCAAGGGACAGTCGCCGTGGAAGCGATCGCGACTCCAACCCTCTCGATTCTGTTGCCACACACCGATGTGGGGCAATTAACCTTCCCGCAACAGGCCCAATGCGACGGGGGGCAGGTAACGATAATGACGGATATTTGCCTAACGGCATTACTCCCAGAGCAAATTGCGTGGTTTCAGCAATGGCAAATTCGAGCGAATTTAGAAGTCCCGATTTTGCAAGGCGAAACCCTCTGGGGCGTATTGGTGGCAAACCAATGTTATGCTCCTCGCGAATGGGATGCGTTAGACATCAAATTGCTCCAACATCTGGCGACGCAAGTGAGCATTGCCATTGCTCAGGCCAATTTACTGGCTCAGGCTCATGCGGCTCGGATTGCGGCAGAGCAGGCGAATCAGGCGAAAGATGAACTGCTGGCAATGGTGTCTCATGAGTTGCGATCGCCCTTAACGACGGTTCTGGGATGGGCCAAATTATTGCAAACGCGTACCTTTGATCCTGGTACTGTGCAACAAGCATTAAAGACGATTGAGCGCAGCACTCAAACTCAAACTCAACTGATTGAAGACTTATTAGATGTATCGCGGATTATTCATGGCGCACTCCGCTTAGATATAGTACCGATTAATCTCATTCAGGTGGTAGAAACCACGATTGCGAATCTCAAACTAGTGGCTGAAGCAAAAGCGATTGACTTAGAGTTCTATATTTTTGATGCACCCTTGGTCGTCATGGGGGATCTGCATCGGCTCCAACAGATCCTCACGAATTTGCTCACTAATGCGATTAAATTTACGCCCGAATTAGGTCGAGTTTCTCTCTTTCTCAAACAAATCCGAGTCGACTCCCTAGACTCTGATCAGCAAATCTATACAGACCTCGCACAACTAACTGTAACCGATACTGGTAAAGGAATTGCGGCTGATTTTTTACCCCATATCTTCAAGCAGTTTTTCCAAGCGGACATGAAAACTCCCTATAGTAAGGATGGATTAGGTCTGGGTTTGGCGATTACCCAGCGGCTTGTGGAACTGCATCATGGCACCATTACAGCCAACAGCCCTGGCATCAATCAGGGAGCGACTTTTACTGTCTGTCTGCCCCTTTTATCAGGTAACGCCTGGAAAGATCTCTAACTTCATGCCAATACAACTCTTACTGGCTTGAGAGACGATCCCAAAAAGCGAAAAAGGCACCTCATGAGGTGCCTTGAATTCAAAGGACAATCAGATTTAGTTGCACTGGTGGAGACAGCAACGGGGCTACCTCTGGCTGACTGTTAGGAGGCTTGTGCCTTTTGTTTTCTGCGACGAGCAGCCGCAAAGCCAGCACCTGCCAGGGCCAAACCTGCCATCGTGGTGGGTTCGGGAACGGCTTCCGAATTGGCCGTGCGGTAAGCATGGTTGTCACTTTCAAAGGCAATCCCTGTCGCCCGTAACACAACCTTGTCAAAGCTTTGACCTGGGTTGGCAAAGAAGTTGACATACAGGTTGTCGCTGG
>JAIXVO010000495.1 GCA_027482985.1 Cyanobacteriota bacterium | reverse complement strand
TTGCTTCAACGCAAATACTGCCGCCAGCACATAGCCCACCACCAGCAATTGCAACACTGTCCGCCCCGTCGCCAGCGCCAAACTCCATTCCAACTCCAGCCGTTGCCATGCCGATAGCGCGATCGCGATCGCCATCAATCCTAAAGCCCACAGCAGTTGAAAAGGCGGTTCCATCAGGGGAGAGGGGGAGAAGGGGTGTATTTAGGATAGCGGAAGGGAGGGAGGTAAAGGGAGGAAGCGGGAGGGGGCAGCGGCGGAATCGTAAAGCCGTTGGGGGGCTGTCCCAGGATCGGGAGCGGCACGAAGGTTTAGCAGGCAGAAGCGCCAGGTCAGGGAATTTGTCTAGGAATAGACCGCCTCCCCCTCATCCTCCTAACTCCTGACCCCTAACTCCGTTCGGCTGAGTGCTCACGTCGAAGCCTGACTCCTGACTCCTGACTCCTGACTTCCTCTCCCTCCCTCCCCCTTCCTCTCCCTCCCTCCCCCTTCCTCTCCCTCCCCCCGAAACAATCCCTCCCAATCCCCAGTCTCAAGATTTGTCCCTGCCAAATGATTCCTTTTGTGGGCATAATCTGGTTCTATTGGTGATTAATACTTACGGTGCTGGTTGAGTGAATAAGATTCCCCCGTTCGATCTGTCTGAGCAATTTAAGCTGATTGGTGAGGCGATTAATGCTGCGGCGTTAGACGTGTTGGCCTCGGGTAAGTACATTGGTGGCCCCTGGGTAGAACAATTTGAAGCCAAGTTTGCGGCCTACATTGGCACGACTCATTGCATTGGCTGTAACTCTGGGACGGATGCCCTGTATCTGGCGCTGAGAGCCTTGGGCATTGGCACCGGGGATGAAGTGATTACGACCCCGTTTACGTTTGTGGCCACAGCCGAGGTGATCAGCGCGGTGGGGGCAACGCCCGTCTTTGTAGATATTGATCCGGTCACTTTTAACCTGGACTTGAACGCGGTCGAAGCTGCCATTACCGATCGCACGCGGGCGGTGATTCCGGTGCATCTGTTTGGGATGCCCGTGGATATGACCCGACTGATGGCGATCGCCCAGGCTCACAACCTGTACGTCGTGGAGGATTGCGCCCAATCAACGGGGGCGGAATGGCAGGGGCAACGGGTTGGCAGTATTGGGCATGTGGGCTGTTTTAGTTATTACCCAACGAAAAATCTGGGGGCTTGCGGCGATGGGGGCGCGATTACAACCAATGATGAGGCGATTCGCGATCGCCTGCGCCGCTTACGGGATCATGGTCGGAAAGGGGCGTATTACTACGAAGAATTGGGCGTGAATAGTCGGCTGGATGCAGTGCAGGCGGCGATTCTTCAGGTCAAACTGCCGTACCTGGATCAATGGAATCAACAGCGACAGGCGATCGCGGCCCGGTATCAGGCATGGCTCAGTCCGCTGCCAGGATTGACGTTACCGCAGGCGATCGCGGGTGGGCAAAGTGTGTGGAATCAGTACACGGTGCGCGTCACGGAACAGTCACCAGAACCAGCGGGTGCTTTGCGCGACACCCTACGCACCCAATTGCAGGAACGGGGCGTGATTTCGATGGTCTATTACCCGTTGTCGTTGCATCTCCAACCCGCTTATCAGGCGTTGGGGTATCAACCGGGACAACTCCCCGTGGCCGAACGGGCGTGTCGGGAAGTGTTGTCGCTCCCGATGTTCCCGGAACTAACTACCGAACAACAAGAGCAGGTGGTGTATAGTCTGAAGGATTGCCTTGCTTAAATCCCAGCAAATCTACGGGTATGTCTAACATTTTCCCCGGCAAAGTTGAATTTGAGGTGGTGACAGTTGATCCTCAAGGACAATTGCAGCCGCCTGCCATCCACACCGCTCCCGCCTGGGTGGAACTGTTGCAGGATGGGGTGGAGCTAGAACTGGTGGCCATTCCGGGGGGCAGCTTTATGATGGGGGCACCGCAGACCGAGGAAGGCTGGCAACCCAACCAAAGTCCGCAGCATGAAGTCGCGATCGCCCCGTTCTGGATCAGTCGCACGCCGATTACCCAGGTGCAGTGGAGCACGATCGCAGCGCTACCCGTGATCAAGCGGCGATTGTCCCCCAATCCCTCCTGCTTTTCCGGGGCAAACCGTCCGGTGGAGCAGGTGTCGTGGCAGGATGCGATCGAGTTTTGTGCGCGGCTCTCAGCCTTCGCTGGGCAAACTTATCGCTTGCCCAGCGAAGCGGAATGGGAGTATGCCTGTCGCGCCGGGACCCAAACCCCGTTCCATTTTGGCGAAACGGTGACAACGGATCTCGCCAATTACTCCGGGGTGAATTGGGAATATGATGGCAAACTCTGTAGTAAAGGCTTTTATGGACAGGGGCCGACCGGGTGCGATCGTCGCGAAACCACCGATGTCGGCAGTTTTGGGTATGCCAACGCCTTTGGTCTCTACGACCTGCACGGCTTGGTGAAAGAGTGGTGCGCCGACCCCTGGCACGACAATTATGAACACGCTCCTGTCGATGGAACAGTGTGGCTCGTACAAGGCGATCCTGGGCAGCGCGTTTTGCGGGGTGGTTCCTGGAATGGTGGCCCCAGAGTCTGCCGTTCCGCGTTTCGTAGTCGCGCTGACCAGGATACGAATTTGTATGATATTGGGTTTCGCGTGGTGAGAGTGGAATGATTTTGGGGGAACTTGGCTAAAAACGTTCCCCCAAAATCATTACCGAACCGGATGCCGCAACGTCACGAACTCTTCCGCCGCACTCGGATGAATCCCCACGGTGGCATCAAAATTGGCTTTGGTGGCACCCGTTTTGACCGCGATCGCAATGCCCTGGATAATCTCAGCAGCATTGGGGCCCACCATGTGGACACCCACCACTTTATCGGTGGAGTTTTGAACGATTACCTTCATCATGGTTTTCTCGTCTTTCTCCGCCAGCGTGTAGTACATGGGGCGGAAGCGAGTGTAAAACACCTTCATGTCCTCGCCGAATTTGTCCTTGGCTTCGGTTTCGGTGAGGCCAACGGTAGCAGCTTCGGGGTTGGTGAAGACAGCCGTGGGAATGTTCTCGTAACTCATGGTGCGCGGCATTCCGCCAAAAACCGTATCGGCAAAAGCGCGACCTTCGTTGATTGCTACCGGGGTCAGGTTGACTTTATTGGTACAGTCGCCCACCGCGTAAATGTTGGGTTCCGCCGTCTGGCTGTATTCATCTACCAATACTGCCCCATCCCGACATTTCACACCCGTATGTTCTAACCCGAGATTTTGGGTATTCGGTTTACGTCCCACGGCTGCCAAACTCACGGCATCCGCGACCACGGTATCAACGGTATCACCCATGCCCAGGGAGACGGTCACACCCTGATCCGATTTCTCGATCGCAATCAGTTGCACCCCTTTGACAATGTTGATGCCATGGTTGATCATGCCCTGCTGAATCTCGGTGCGAATGTCATCATCGAAGCCGCGCAAAATGCGATCGCCCCGAATCACTTGCGTTACTTCTACCCCCAGTCCGTTCAGGATGCAGGCAAACTCACAGCCAATATAACCACCGCCTAAAATGGCAATGCGTTTCGGTTGCGGTTTGAGATGAAAAATCTCATCTGAGGTAATGGCGTGTTCAATGCCTAAGATGTGTGGCAAATAAGGTTTTCCACCCACTGCAATTAGCACTTTATCCGCCGTGACCTGTTTCTCACCCAGGTCAATCGTATGCGCGTCGATGAATTTAGCCCGCGTCCGAAATACCTCGACTTTCGAGTTATCGAGCATTCTTTGATAAATGCCATTCAAGCGATCGACTTCATGATTAACGCGGGTAATCATCATTTCCCAGTCGAGGGAACTTTGCACTTCACTCCAGCCATACCCGCGTGCTTCTTCAAACAAGGCGGGAAAGTGGGAGGCAAAAACCATCAACTTTTTGGGCACACAACCCCGATTGACGCAAGTACCGCCCAGGCGATCGGATTCCGCAATGCCCACCCGCGCTCCGTATTCGGCGGCTCGTCGGGCTGTGGCAATCCCGCCTGAACCAGCGCCAATCACAAACAAATCATAATCGTAAGTCATATCTCCCCCCGGAAATGTGGTTGCGGTTTGCGGAATCAGGTTCCAGAAATCAGCAGCTCAATTTGTGATGCTCCATCTCGTGGCTTGTAGCCTGAACTGGTTTCCCATGGGGTGGGCATCTTGCCCGCCCAAATTAGAAACCTCGGCTACAGCGGGTTGACCAACTAATGTCACCGTCCACTCGTTCCTAGAACCTGATCCCTGCCCCGACTCTTCTATGCTACCGTTGCTGGCTCCGATACTTTGGCGCTCTGTAAATAAGCCAACATGGTATCGGCATCAGAGACTTCAAAGGGATCGGTGGGGCAGTTATCGCCGAATTCAGCTTCAATGAAGATTTTCTCGATCTGGCAGTCGTTCACGACCATGGCATACCGCCAGGACCGCATGCCGAAGCCGAGATTGGATTTATCCACCAACATGCCCATTTTGCGGGTAAATTCACCATTGCCATCGGGCAACAGGAAGACGTGGTTTGCTCCTTGCTGTTTACCCCACTGGTACATCACGAAGGCATCATTCACCGAGATACAAATGACTTCATCCACGCCCAGCGCTTTGAACTCGGTGTAGAGTTCTTCGTAGCGGGGCAGGTGGCTGGTGGAACAGGTGGGGGTGAAGGCTCCCGGTAAGGAGAATACCACCACGCGTTTGCCTGCAAACAGTTCTTCCGTAGTGCGATCTTGCCAGCGGAAGGGATTGGGGCCGGGGATGGACTCGTCTCGCACACGAGTTTTGAACACAACACTGGGAACTTGGGTCACTGCTGCCATAAAACCTCTCAAGGGTGGTGAAAAAGGGTTGGGAGTGGTTCAACACTCGCTATAACTAAGAATAATTCTGATTTAGGAATAAGTCAATTGAAAGAAATACTTAGTTTTTAGAGCTATCTGAAGGTAGGGGCTTTTCTCAGAAAAGAAACCTTATAATATAGAGAGACGCAGGAGGCTGAGGTATGAGTAGCCAGAAAGAGACGATTATGCAAGCGCTGAAGGAAAAGGGGTTGCGGGTTACGCCGCAGCGCTTCGCAGTGTATGCCAATTTGAGATCGCGCCAGGATCATCCCACCGTCGATCAACTCCTGCACGACTTGAATCAGGAGTTTCCGGTGTCATCGCAAGCTACCATTTATACGTCGTTGCAAGCGCTCCAAACGGCGGGACTGGTACGCGAGGTGCTGTTAGAACCCGGCGTGACTCGCTACGATGCCAACGTTGATCGCCATCATCATTTTCGCTGTCGCAGGTGTGGTGCGATCGAAGATTTGCCCTGGACGACTTTCGCCGCCGTTGATATTCGCAATGTGCGGGCTGGGTTACGGGCTGACTCCTATGAAGTCACGGTTTATGGGATGTGCGATCGCTGCCAAGCATAATTTCCCTTGCGAGTTAATCGGATTGCGATTAATAGCACCACTGGATCTTTGCACAACAGCACTTTCAGCCTGCTTTCAAAACTCTTGCCCCCAATTTTATTGGCATTACGGTGTTTAACAAACACTAAGTATATGAGTTAAGAGTTTTCCGCTAAAGACTTGCGGGCTAGTTTGGCGTAGGTCTTGACGGTTTCGTAGGGCATGTCTAAGTCTTGGGCGATCGCTGGTAAGGATTCGCCTAATTCTCGCCGTGCCAGGATGGTTGCCCAAGTTTGGGCGGTGTGGGTGGCGCGATCGCCGCCTGTGCGTTTACGTTGGGCAAAAAACAGTTCAGTTAAGGTTTCAATGCGTTGAGCTAACAGGGTTTGGAGTGGGGTAACGATGGCTGGGTCGGGTGGATTCAACCCACTCAAGCGGGTTTGTCCTAAGCCAAAGGTCGTTTTATGTCCCGTGCCGCAGTAGGGGGCAAAGCGGCCCAAAGCACTCCAAAGTTGCACAAAGTCGATGTCCTGTTTGGCTTTGCCCGTTAGCCCCAATT
>JAIXVO010000354.1 GCA_027482985.1 Cyanobacteriota bacterium | reverse complement strand
ATCCCACATCGAATTGACGCACTACCCGTTGGGCAACAGGAAGAAAATGATAACGGTAAATCAAGCTAGGCACGCTCCCCGTCGCGACTAATGGTCTACGGCGGGATTCGTTCTATCAGGCGGAGTACAGGCTGCAAGTCTGGGCGGGCAAGAGGCCCACCCCACGGGAGATCAATTTCTGCCTGAGTCCACGAGAACCCATAACCCATTTAATTTCGCCAACGAAGCTGAAATTTCCATGGCAATTATAGTGTAAGTATAGTGTAAGTTAAACAACCTGAATCCTAACTGCGGGACTGGAACCACAGTCCCGCAGTTAGGATATGGGATCCGCAAACAATTCAGCCGCGATCACTGTCAACGCGATTTCGTTTCAAATTGGAGACTGATTGGTAGCATTCAGGCTACAGTTCAAAACGCGATAGTGATGTTGGACAAACCCAAAGTCGTAGCATCGCGATCGCACATGCGCCAACTGGACATCCTGAGGCAATGCTCCAAACAGCGGTTTGCCAGTCCCGATCAAAATCGGAATCACCGTGATGATGATCTCATTGATTAGATTCGTAGCTAAAAAACTTTGGATGGTTTTGCCCCCATCCACATAAAGGTGTTGCCTTCCAGCAGCAGCCAACCGCGCCAGCAAATCAGCAGGACTCTCCGCCGTCACCGTTACCGTCTTCGAGATCGCGGCAGGTAGAGCGATCGCTTGATGACTCAGCACCACAACGGGCAATTCGCCATAAGGCCACTGCGGAAAGGACAACACCTGCTCAAACGTATTCCTCCCCATCACCAGCCCATCCACAGTCGCCATAAAGTCCTGATAGCCGCAATCCTCCCCGTCCGGCACCATTCCCTGCGCCGCATCTAACCAATCAATGCGCCCATCCTCACGGGCAATAAAGCCGTCCAAACTGGTAGCCACGAAAACTGACGTTTTGATCATCTGGTGGAGTATTCCGAAATGCGATCGCTAGACACTGTAGCCGAAATTGCGTTACCGTAATCAGCAAGTTGACCTTATACTCGCATTTGAGTCTGCATCAGACCATAGCTGGCTAAGGGTCACAATCTCCCCACATTTTCCCACTCCAGATCAATGAAGTAGCAATTTCCGGTCGATCTATCCCCGTTCGATCCCACTGGCTACCAACGCTGACATAAGCTTGTGGCGTTCTTCTCACGCCGCAGCGTTGGCAGGTTGACCGCAGTCTTTTTTCAACTTAGCATCCAACATTCAATCGTCGTCAACAACCGATGACAGCTAATGTTGGGGCTACGATCGCCGTCATGCTCACGCACTCCGGCAGGCATGATGGCAGGCTCTTCACCCTCATGCAAATTCAGGAGGTCGCAGATGTTTAACGCCCCCTCAGTCCGCTTAATTGCGGAAAATTTGAGCTACACCATCGAGTCAAATCAGACTCTCTTTACATCTATCCAATTGAGTCTGAAACCCGGCGATCGCGTTGCTTTAGTCGGTGCCAATGGCAGTGGTAAATCCACCCTGCTCAAAATTTTGGCAGGGCAAATCGCACCCACTCAAGGCACAGTCACTCGGCAAGGAGCCATTTACTACTTACCCCAAATCAGTTTGCCTGAGCCTGACTCACACTCGGCATCTATTCTAGATTTGCTCAGCACGACTTCATCTGAGTGGTGGGAAATCGTCCATTGCCTCGAAACTCAATGGCAAACGGTGCTCAACTTATCGCTACCGATCTCCACATTGAGTGGCGGCGAACTGACTAAACTCCTCCTCGCGATCGGTTTATCGCGATCGCCCGATCTGCTCCTGTTGGATGAACCCACCAACCACCTGGATTACCTGGGTTTAGCCCAATTGCAGCAAGTGCTGGCAGCATTCACGGGTGCCTGTCTCATCGTCTCCCACCAACCCCACTTTCTCGATGCCGTCACCACCACCACCTGGGAACTCGCTCCTACCGGATTACAGGTGTATGGCGGCAACTTCTCCCACTACCGCAGTCAAAAACAAATTGCGATCGCAGCCCAACAGCGATCGCATACCGCTGCCCACAAAGCTCTCAAACGCGCCCAAACTTCAGCCACACGGGAACAGGAGCGCGCCGCCCAATCCCAACGCCAAGGTCGGGAAAAAGCCTTAGCTGGAGACCTACCCAGCATCGTTGCGGGCGGGCTGAAGCGGCAAGCCGAAGCTACTGCCGGATCCCTGAAAACGAAACACGCCAAAGCGATCGCGGCAGCAACAGAACAGGTCGCAGCCACCCAATTGACTACGCCCAAAGTCACCAAAATTCAGGTCGCAGCCACCAGTCATAAGCGCCGTCAGCTGATCACGTTGACCCAGGCACAATTGGGGATTGGCGATCGCATCTTGCTGCAAGATTTAGACCTGAGTGTGGCGAGTGGTGATCGGATCGCGATCGCGGGAGTCAACGGCTCCGGGAAATCCTGCCTCGTCAAAGCCCTATTTTGCCCTGAAGCCACTCCCGCCCAGTTGCTAAGTGGTACGGTACAAATTGCCCCCATGCGCACCATGTATCTCGATCAGTCTTACGAGTTTGTTGATCGCGCCCAAACCGTGTTGGCGAATATGCAACGCCTGAATCCCACTCTCAGCTACCAACTACTGCGGCAACAACTGGGGCATTTTCTGTTTCGGCACGACGATGTACAGCGATCAGCGGCAGTCCTGAGTGGCGGCGAACTGGCAAGACTGGCGATCGCCCTGATCACGATCGCCGACCTGGACTGCCTGATTCTGGATGAACCCACCAATCATCTAGACATCACCACCATCGAGCAATTAGTCGCCGCCCTCAACGATTACCAGGGAGCTTTATGGGTCATCTCCCATGACCTCGATTTCCTCAGCCGCATTCAGATCACGCGATCGCTCCGCCTGCATCAGCACCGCTTACAACCCACCGCTGCCCTGCCCCATGAGCGATCGCGGTACTACGACGAATTGCTGGAGTCAGCCCTTGAACTTTAACTTTGCCCCACCTGCTGCTTAACCCAAGCTCTGATCGCCCGTCGCAGTGCCCATCGCCCCATGGCACGATGGACTGCAATCAATTGCGGTAATGCACTAACATCCAATTGTAGAAAGATCTGACTTCGCTCGACCTCAATATACTGTCCTGCCTGGAGGTGATAAATCTTTAGATTGCCAGCATCGTCACACCAAATTTCTGGAATCCCTAAGCGGGCATAAATGGAAAATCGTGCCAATGATTGACTGGTTGTGTCAATTTCCAAAGCGAGATCGGGTGGCGGGTCTTAGCTCAGGTGAAACTGAAGTTTCCCCCGTACCTTTGCTTCATTCTGAAAGTAAAAACAATTGTCTGGCTCTAGTTCTGCCTGTTTTGCTTGCCGT
>JAIXVO010000071.1 GCA_027482985.1 Cyanobacteriota bacterium | reverse complement strand
TGTTTATGCCCCTTAAGCGCCCTGCCCTATGTACTCAGTATCCTCCAATACTTCAGAGTCATCTCGCCCATTTCTTACCTGGCAGCGAATTATTGACTGGTCTCAAGAGCACTACCGTGTCCGCACGTTTGCCAAAGATGAAAAGATTCCCGCGCGTCCGGGGTTGCTGTATCTGGTGCAACGCGGGGCAGTGCGGCTGGTCGGGAGTGCGCAGGTGAACGCCACCACCAGTAGTAGTGCTTCGCGAATTGCCCAAATTACACCAGAAGAAGCGTTTTTAGGGTTTGTGGGAGCGGGGCAACCGTTTGAAATTGTGGCGCAATCACCTTTTACCCTCCAAAGTTATGCCCATGTGGATCAAACCTCGGTGTTATGGATGTACTGGAATGACCTGGATAACTGGCCGCATTTCCGCCGTGAAGTTTTAGATGCGTTTCGCTATCAGCACCAGCGTAAACTTCTCTGGCTCAGTACGCTCGGACAACGCCGCACTATCGATCGCCTGCTGGGATTCCTCACCCTGCTGATTGAAGAGTTTGGCGAACCCACGGATCAGGGCTATTGCCTCCCCTTCCCCCTGACCCACGCTCAAATCGGCAGCGCGATCGGCTCCACCCGTGTCACCGTCACCCGGCTGATGGGCAAGCTACGCCAGCGCGACATGATCCGCACCCAGGGCGATAACCTCATCTGCATCCCCACGGACTCCGCCCTAAATCGGATGGGATCATAAATTTTGGACGCAGCGTTGGAAAAACGATCGCAGTAAGCCCAGCAGAATCGACATTTCGCCAATGCCGTAGAGTAAGGATGCGGCCACGGCTCCATTGGGTTGGAGTTGGTAGAATTTCCAGCCTTCGCCATTGGTGACAATGCCATAGAGGGGAAACGTTTGCCCCAATTGCCGATTGACCCACTGACAGGTGTGCATTTCTACCAGACATTGGGCGGCACCCTGTTCAAAGTCATCCTTTTTCGCCTCAATCACACAGCCAAAGGGCGCTTCCAGATAGGCACGACGTTCGGCAATCAAATAAGCCACATTGCCGCAGACGGTTTCCCCTTCCAAATACGCCCCTTTCCACACCTTGAGGCGATCGCACCCCTCCAATCCTTCCTCACAGATGGCATCAATCAGGAGTGTTTTTGAAACTTCCAGGCTTTCCAGGTCGAATCGTTGCAGGCGTTCCAACCGTTGCCGGAAAAAGTCACTGATGGGGACGGGGGGCGCAGTCATCTGCCACCGTTGCAGCTCGGTAATGCCCAGATGCTTAAAGGCATCCTTATAAGTGAAGCTGGAGAACGGCTTTTTGCGTTGTTGGGTAGCTTGCGTCATTCACAACCTCTATCTGCGTTCATTCGCCGTCGGGTGACTCCAGCCTACCTGAAATTAAATAGCACCAGGATGCCCCAGGATGCAGCGATCGCGGCGATCACAAAACTCCAGATTGGGTGATTGCTAGAGATCGTGCGTCCGGTGAGGGTTTGCAGGGTGTCCACATCAATCCAGGGGGTAGTACCGCGACGAAACCAGCCCGTGGTCAGCAGCGATTTGTTGATGAAGGTAGTCGGTCGGTCTGCCAAGGGGACGAGACAGCAGCCCAAGAATCCCAGGCGCGTTGTGGAGTGGAGCGGGATCAATCCCTGCGCCGTCTGTAACCACAGGTCTTGGTTGACGACATTGCTGATCCCTTTGCGTCCCAGTAAAGTGCCTTCCAGCCGGACTGATCGACTTTTGAGCGGGGTGGCGATCGCGTCTGCTAGGAGCGGCGGCAATGTTTCGGCATAGCCAAATTGCCGACCTTGCTGAGCCAAGTCCGGAAAGAACGGATTCAACCGAATTAAAATTCCCATTGAGAGACAGACCAGCGGTAAGCCCAGCCATAGCGTCGTATCATTACTCATCCAGGCGACCGCGTCCCATTGCAGGCGTTGGCCGATCGTTCCCACCAGTTTTAGCCCCATGGCACTGACAAACCCAAAGGCAAAGCCCCAGTAAGGTGCCCCTTGTAACAACAGCGATCGCCAGTCTGCCGAGGTGAGAGCCGCTTTCTGCTGGCGGCGCGAGGGTAAATCCGTCCACGCCAATTCCGGTTCTAATTTCCAGTGACGGGCGTAAAGAGTGAGCAGATTCAGGCGATCGCCCGTGGGGGGATGGGTGTTGTTGATCGCGAACCAGTGCCGCAACGGGTGAACCCGATCCCATTCCAACATCGGTTCCAGCGGAGCGTAGGGATGGACGCTGCCGAGGGGGACTGCCAATCGATAGCCCAGCGGCGATAGCAGTTCAAATCCTTCTAATAAGGGATTGGCTTGCTGCTGTTGTTGCACATCACGGGCAGTGGCGATCGCGAGTTTCAACAGGGCGCGAGTGTAGCCATTGGGATTCCCGGTCAGATTGGCAGCGGCGCGATCGCTATAGTAAATGCGCTGCCGGGAGAGCCATAGTGGCACCCAACGCCACAGCCAAAATAAACCGTAACTGAACAGGGCAATCAGCGTCGCCGAAGCTTTGGTAATGGGCGAGTCTTTCTGGTTGCCCCATTCTGCTACACGCCAGTACAGGGTATAGGGCAATTGCAGGAGCACTGTGATCCCCGACATCAGAGGCACTGTCCAGTGGGTTAGATGCCCGACTTCATTGGCATACAACGCCGCAATTTCGTCGTCCGCCAGTTGGTCGAGTAAGCCCTGACTGATGACGGTGCGGGTGACGTGAGGCAACACCCCATAACTCAAAATCAGAGGCGATGTCGTGGGTAACAGTCCCAGCGACGGGACGGGCAGATTGGCTTTCCGACACAGACGCGGGAGGGCAGCGGCGGCTTCGGGACTGTAAATCGACAATTCCTGGAGGGAAAACGGTTTGAGGTCGTAAAAGAGGCGAAACAACCCATCCAGCAGCCAGCGGGAACCGATAAATAATCCCAGCAAGAGGATCAGCGTCAGGGGCTGAAGCCAATCAGGATCGGTCGGCTGAATGATCCGAAAGCCTAACCGGGGGAGGGTTTTGAGGATGGCATTGCTATAACTCGTGACCAGCCAGAACAACACCTGCTGGACAGCAAAATACAGGGCGATCGCGGTGCCAGCCTGAGCCAATCCCAATTTGAGCCAATTGATTTTGCCCAAGGGTTTCCATTGCTGGGCGCGACCCGCTTGCCGCCAGTGCGGTTGGTACAGATTGATTGGATCGGTGGGCGGGGGCGCAGTGGCCAGAGTGCGCCGAGTTTGGGGCGATCTGGGCGGGGTCAGCGCAGCAGCCCGCGACACTTTCCCTGAAGGGGGGGCGGGTTGGGGCACATCGAGCAGAGGGGCGATCGCCGCCGCTGTCGGAGGTGTCCAGTTCGGTTCGACCACGGGCGGCAAAGATGTTTCATCCAGCAGGGTGAATCCCGTCGATTCGGATGGCGCAGGCGGCGGGGTACTGCCTGTCGTTGGGGGGGAGGCCAGATCGGGGTGATACCGTTGCAATTCCGGGTAGCGCTGGACCAGGGAAGTTAGCGTTTGGGTGGCCCATTGCTGCACTTGCGGGCTACCTTGCGCCTGGAGCGATTGGCACAGTTCAGCCGCACGGGTCACTTCTCCCATCTTTTCGTAGGAGAGTGCCAAAGCCATCTGCGATCGCACAATCAAAGGTTGCTGGGGTGCCTCAGTCAGCGCTGGTTCCAGCAGGACGATCGCCGTGGCATATTCCGCTGCTTTGAACGCGGCTAAACCAGCGGCAAAATCGGAGTTGCGCCCAGATTGGGTCTCAAAAGACGAGGATTCAGGAGTGGTCGTCATAGGAAAGTCCTACGCAGAACCCTTCTAGATTACTTCACAAAACCGTGGGCTCGCTCCCAGAAACTACGGGAGCGATCGCATTTAATTGCAACTCCGGGTGATCCGTCTGAATTTGATTCAGGTTCCATTCGTTTTTGAACAGCAACACGGGGCGATCGTAACTGTCCTTGACGGTGATGGTATTAAATAGTCGCCCCACTTTGTCGAGAGCTTCCCACCCGCCGACGACCCACCGCGCCACACTGTAACCCAACGGCTCTAACAGAGTTTCCACGCCATATTCACTCTGCATCCGGAATTGCACCACTTCAAATTGCAATTGTCCCACCGCTGCCAGAATCGGATCGCGACGGGCTTCATTGACGGAGTACATAATCTGCACTGCCCCTTCTTCCCGCAATTCGGACACCCCTTTCTGAAATTGCTTAAATTTAGAGGGGTTGGGATTGCGCAAGTAGGCAAACAGTTCTGGCGAAAAGGACGGAATCCCGTCATACACCAGCTTTTGCCCGACATAAATGGTGTCGCCAATGGCAAACACCCCAGGGTTATTCAAACCGATCACATCGCCGGGATAGGCTTCTTCAATCACTTCCCGATCCTGCGCAAACAGCTTTTGGGGCCGGGAAAGCCGCACCTGCTTGCCAGTCCGCGCATGATTCACGGTCATATCTTTTTCAAACTTGCCCGAACACACCCGCACAAAGGCGACGCGATCGCGGTGTTTCGGGTCCATGTTGGCTTGCAACTTGAACACAAACCCCGTGAACTCCGGATAGTCTGGTTCAATGTCGCCCTTCGTACTACTATGGGGCGCGGGTTTCAGGGCATAGTCTAAAAACGCATTGAGGAAGGGTTCCACGCCAAAGTTGGTCATGGCACTGCCAAAGAACACGGGCGTCATCAGCCCTGCATGCACATGCTCCAGATCTAATTCAGCTCCCAACCCTTCCAGCAATTCCAGATCATCTTTGAACTGGTAATAGAGATCCTGTTCCAGCAACGCTTCGATATTCGGATCACCCAACTCCACAATCGTATCGCGGGCTTCGCGTTGACCGTGGGCACTCCGCTCAAATAAATGGATCTGCTGAGTCCGCCGATCAAATACGCCCTTGAAGCGATCGCCCATGCCAATCGGCCAATTCGCGGCATAGGTCTGTAACCCGAGTTCCTGTTCAATTTCGTCTAGCAGTTCCAGCGGTTCCCGACCGGGGCGATCGAGCTTGTTAACAAAGGTGAAAATCGGCAGTCCGCGTAACCGACACACTTCAAATAATTTGCGGGTTTGTGGTTCCAACCCTTTCGCCGCATCGATCAACATCACGGCATTATCCGCCGCCGCCAGGGTGCGATAGGTATCTTCACTAAAGTCCTGGTGTCCCGGCGTATCCAGCAGATTAATCTGACAGCCTTGGTAATCGAACTGCAACACCGTCGAGGTAATCGAAATCCCCCGTTGTTGTTCCATTTCCATCCAGTCCGAAGTGGCATGCCGTTGTGCCCGTCGCGCTTTCACCGCCCCCGCCTGGTGAATGGCACCCCCGTACAACAACAGTTTTTCGGTCAGCGTTGTTTTCCCGGCATCCGGGTGGGAAATAATCGCAAAATTGCGGCGACGTTCAACTTCTGCTTGCAATTCGGCCTGAATCTCGGTGGGCATGAATGTACCTGGTGGCGATCGACGGACATTGACTAACGATAGCAAAGGGGAGGAAGGGAGAGGAAGGTGAGGGAGGGGGAAGACGCGATTTCGTAGAGACGCGCCGTTAACACATCTCGCCGGAGATTCACGAAAAAGAAAGGTAGATTTCGTAGAGACGCGCCGCTGGCACGTCTCGCCGGAGATTCACAGGAAGGAAAGAAGCGATCGCGTGGAAACGCGCCGTTGACACATCTCGCCCAAAATTTGGGCAAAGATCCTCAATCCATGCGCGAGGCTTCTCCCTCCCTGCCATTCCTTGATATTCCTCCTGACTCCTGACTCCTATTTCCCCTGTTCTGCTAACGCCTGATCCAACACCGATCGCGCCTGTTCTGCCTGCGATCGCGCTTCTTTATAGCGTAAGTTCGCCTGAGCATAAGATTTCAGGACTTTGAAGCCATCTTTTAGATCGGCAATTTCGGCTTCGCTGACGGGATCATCGGTAAATAGGACATCCAATTGGGCGCGAATCTCCATTGCTTCCGAACGGGATTCTTGCAGTTTGAGCTTTAAGTTTGCCAGGTTGCTGAGGGTTTGGACGGCATGAGTGATGGCATCATCATCATTGGTGGGCGTGGTAGCGGGTTCTTTCACTTCAATAAATTGTTTGGGACTGAAGCCATCGCCTAACTCGGTGGGTAACTTCCCGGCATCCATCAACTCGATCAATTGATCCATTGCCTTCTCGCGGGCTTTGGTCGAATCTTTGCCAGGGACGCTGAAAATGGTTTCGGGACTTTGAGCCAGGGTGTATTGAACCATAGGATAACTAGATCTTTTGCACTATTCTATCGTGTTGGCTGAAACGGTAACCAACCTCAGTTTAAAGGGCAGCGGCTGAATTAAATTTTTGAGCCATGCAGGAAAAATTGAGCTGAATTGTTGGGTGGTATCAATTGAGAGGCTAGTTACTTCTCATGAGAGGCCAGTTACTTCTAAAATCTCCGCCCCAACCCTCAACCCCAACCCCCATGTCCCAACCTGCCGGAAACTTGCAATAATGGAAAGATTGAGATGCAAGATTTCAAGGCTGTTACAACAAAATGGACATTGTTGATTTTTTTGAACTGAGCAGTGGCAAGTGGTTGTCGCAGCGATCGAGTCACCATTTTGACTCCAAACAATCGGAAGCGGGTAAATCAGATTTGGTGATTGAGTCGTTGGCTCAGACTGCGCCGGAAGTGGTGCAATTGTGCGAACAGTACCAGCTTGATCCAGCGATCTCCCAATGTGGGTTAAAGGTGTCCTGGAGCAGTTCCGGCGAATGGGACAACAAAAAAACGACGGGTACCAGTGTTCTCGTTGCGATCGCCGATCCCGAAACGCCCAATCAAGGCCAGTTGCTCCGGAGTTTTGCCGCCAATACCACTCCTCCAGTTGCGGGGCGTTATGTGTTGGGCAGTGATGAAGCGCTCACCTTAATTACGGCAGACGATACCCTGTATGCCGAAGAACGCCTCTGGTTTGCCAGTCCCAATTTACGCTTGCGCACCAGCATGCTGAAACGTACTGGCGGCTCCAGTACTGCCTCCTTCTTCTCCGAAATTCGTATGGGCGGCGCTAAATAGCTCCTGCCCAACCCCCCTCCAACTCCTATTCCCCACCTCCAACGCCGCCTTTCACTTCTGGGGTAAACGGGGCGATCGCCGCCGGGGTTTCTAAAAATGCCATCCAATTGGGGTGATAGAGCTGACTCCAGGCGAGGCGGAAACTGGGCTTCAAACTGGTGACGGCTAACCCTGAACTTAACCCAAACACCACTCCCGCTTGAAAATCCTGAAAGTCGCGATCGCGATGAAGGTTCTCATGCGGCTCTTTCCTCGTGCCATTCAGCGAAATAGGTGCAGCCGCGATCGCCGCTGCCTGATGACCATTGGGGGTTGGTTCTGCCACGGGTTCCAGGGGGAGAGGCCCGGGGGGGGCGACAGGGGCACGCGGAAAAGCCAGTTTCAAGGACGGAATTTCGCTCAACCGCTCCAACCTGGAGGCGGCTTGGATGCTGGGTAGTTCTAACACCATCTTGCGATAGGACAGCGCCGGATTGGATAACACCGTTTCTGCCCGTTCTACTGCAACCTGGGAATCAGCCGCGATCGGATAGGGTAACTTGCCACAAATTAAGCGCTCAAATTCATGATTGAAGTGATAAACGGGCTGTTGCCGTCGTTCCCACAAATTCAGGATTTGCTCCACTGAGATGGCCTTGTAACGCCCTTGATACAAGGCTTCGATGATGGCAAAGGGCAACCACTCCGCCGGGTAGTACTCCAACCAGATGGCAATTTGTTGCACCAGCGAGTAACCCGCCAACTCAAAGCTATAGTGTTGCAGCAAATCTGCTGCTAACCTTGCCGGGTCTTTCGATGGATTGTGGAGAGAGTCTGACCGATCTGTCATAGCTGGCAACAGCTGCAAGCTCTAGCGGAGAATTTGCGCAAGAGTGTTTACAAAACCTAATCACTGATGCCTCAAGTGTAGTCCTTTACCAGTGAGTTTTTTACAAGCGATCGCGTTCAATCTCCTAAGCCACGTGATCCACTGACCACTGGTTTAACTGGTGCGGATCGGTCAGGCGAATACAACTGGTTCATCAACGAGCGTGCTCACTGTTGCCGCTCAGCAACTGCAATCGCCTGATCCTAGGGTTCTAGCTGGAATGATTCCACCAGACGTTTAATGCTCTGATCAGCCTAGGCTAGAAGCTGAAACTACGCATGGTAACTCTCATGCAGCTCATGCCCACTAGAGCGGGTGTCAGATGAGATGGGAGCGGCTGTCGTCCAAATTGAGCGACACTAAAAAACTCTTACCCCCTAGACAAAATGTCTAGGGGGTAAGAGTTTAATCAGGTCTAAAAAATACCCCCAGGGGAATTCGAATCCCCGTCGCCTCCGTGAAAGGGAGGTGTCCTAGGCCTCTAGACGATGGGGGCGTGTTTTTCAGACCTTTCTTAATTTAACGAACATTGGCATAAACGTCAATCAAAAATCCTCTTTGTTCAGAGGTGAAGCGCTGCCGCCTCGTGTTCTGTTCCTATCATACCGTACATGGGTGATATTGCCGATCAATCTGGTGAAGTTATGCCAGATCGATCGCGTTTCGCAGGCGGAGTAATTGGCGG
>JAIXVO010000638.1 GCA_027482985.1 Cyanobacteriota bacterium | reverse complement strand
TCGCCGGGGGCCTAAACAGTTAAGCGCCGTAAAATAGGCCGTGTCGCCCAAACCAATACCCAGCGCCCCACTGGCCAGGAGCAAACCCACGCGGGCGGGATCAACAGTGGGCAGGAATTGCCCGGTGAGCAGCAGGGTCACGATTAGTAAAACCAGCGCGATCAGACCCTTGACCAGATTCAACAATAGGGGAGATAAGGTGCGCCCCACCCCGGTATAAACTACAGAGGCGATCGCCCAAATCAGTGCAGCACTTAGTGCTGCCAGTTCCCCCCGATAGGTCGTCAAGAGAGTAGTCACAGGATGATTTCGTTCCTTAAATTACTTGGGTGAAATGGGCAAAGACGAAATCAGCGATCGCACCATAGCAAAAAAGCACTTCCATTGAAGGAGACTGGATATGCCGCAGGCAAAGCAAGGAGATAGCGTCAAAGTCCATTACACAGGCAAACTAGATGACGGTACTGTGTTCGACTCATCCGCCGATCGCGATCCTTTAGAATTCATTATCGGTTCCGGCATGATCATTCCAGGCTTCGAACAAGCAGTGATTGGGATGGCACCGGGCGAGTCCAAAGTTGAAACCATTCCGACCGATAACGCCTACGGCCCTTACTTAGAAGAAATGGTGTTGACCATTGATCGGCAACAAATGCCACTTGAATTGGAACCCGAAATTGGGCAACAACTCCAATTGCAACATCCCACTGGCGGCGTGATTCCCGTGGTGATCACGGAAGTCTCTCAGGGCACCGTCACCCTGGATGCCAATCATCCCCTCGCGGGAGAAGATTTGACCTTTGAAATTGAATTAGTCGAAATTGGCTGATTGAATTCTGACCTTGTGTAAATAGCAAATAGCCCAGGAAAGAGGGGAATAAACGACTCCTTTTTCCTGGGCTATTGTGCCAGCAAGGGATTGAGAACAACTCAAACTTACTGATCTGGAGTTACAAGGGCGAACGATGGGACTCGAACCCACGAATGGCGGAACCACAATCCACTGCCTTAACCACTTGGCTACGCTCGCCATTTCCTATTTGCGTTTAACAGTATAGCACTATCTTTTTGGAAAAAACCACTGTGAATCCTCACTTTCAAATCCAAAAAAAATATGTACTGTCCGTGAAAGTTCGTGATTAAATCTAGTCAGGAGTGTCTGTCGGTGGTAGGAGGCGATATGGATTCCAGTTGGGGTAATTGGCGAGAACATCGCATCAGTGCCAAAGGTTGGTTGGTGGGGCTGGGCATGACCGCGATCGCGACTGTGGGCGGGGTGATGGCAGTCATGAATCCGAGTGAAGCGGCCTATGAAGCGTTTGCGACCCAGGAAGTGGTGAAGCTGCTGGATGATCATGTTTGTGCCGAAGCCCCGAAAGCCTTTAACTTGAAGCAAGAGTGTAAATCTCTGCTAATATCCCGCCGCTCCGATATCAAGCAATTTATTGCCGACAATACGCACTACCAAAATTTTATTTTTTTTAGCCTTTACACGACTGATGTGGGAGTCGCGCCGCTGACACCGACGTATCGGGTCGAAGCGATCGGCCTGTTCCGACAATTTCATGTGTATGATACATCACAAAATTAGCTGATTCGGTTGAACCTTTTTGAGTCTGCTGCGGTCTAACGGTTTACAACGAGTTGAGTCAAGGCTGTCTTGCACTGCAACCGTTGGCACCCACTTAGACAGGTTTGTTTGACTCATGAACATCAAGACTCTTTTGCTGGTTCCTGGCGCGATCGCCCTCTCCCTCTCCTGCTTCTCCGTCCCTCCCAGCGTGGCTCAAGTCGGCGACCCAGTGGCACCCTTGCAACAACAGCGAGGCATGAACCGCCTCAACTTGACTGCCGAGCAACAGCGGCAAATGCAAGAACTACGCACCTGGACCCAAACCGAAATGGGTAAGGTGATCGGGCCTGAGAACATGGCTAAACTGCAAGCCGCGCGGCAGAATGGCGGCAAAATGCGGGGCCAACTCAAAGAGATGAATTTGACGGAAGCCCAAAAGCAAGCTCTGCGGGGAATTCGGGAAGAATCCAAGCGCCGGATGCAGGCCATTTTGACCGAAGAACAACGCAATCTGTTGCAACAAAAGCGCCAGAGTCGGCAAGAGCAACGCCAACAATCCCAACGTCGCCAACCGCCAACCACGCAGGCACAATAGTCTGACCGGATTACTGCAGAACCGCAAACGGCAATGAATAATAGAGAGTAGGTCTGGGAGCAATCCCGATCTACTCTTTGTTGTGTGCTTGAACCCACTATGACCACGCTGCCGGAAGTCGTCAGACAAAGCGAACTGCTCAACCAATTGGTGCTCAATCGCAGCACGATGGAAGAATGGGGGCGGATTGAGGTGTTGTGGATGTATCCCCCCAGTCATCGCGTGTTGGGCTTTGTCTGTAAGGCAGGCTTCCTTGGTCGCAAGAAATTAGCCTTTAAGCTATCTCAGGTCGAAGCGATGGGAGCTAATGGGATTTTGACTCACTCCCCGCCGGATGAAACCGATGCCGATCGCGTCAGTCAACTGGAATCGCTGGTGCAATCTGAGGTGTGGAGTAACGCGGGTCACAAGCTCGGCAAGATTGTCGATTGCGTATTTAACCTGCGGACGGGTGCCATTACGGATTATCTGGTGGTGGGCGATCGCCTGAGTTTGTTGGCTGGCAGCGTGTATCGACTCCCCCCGCATCAGATCGTCAGTTTAGGGCGGGAGCGGGTATTGGTGGCGGCAACGGCGTTGTCGGGTCTGACGGCGTACCGCGAAGGGTTACAACAGAAAATTGCCAAAGTCAGTTCTTCCCTGAAAGACGAGTATGAGGATGTCACCGACGAATTGCGATCGCTGGCTAAACGCGCCCAGGTGACGACACAACAAACCACGGGACAACTGAAAACCCTGGCGGAGCAAGCGCGAGAACGGGCACAAGAACTGAATGAGCAGTGGTTGGAAAGTGCCCAACACTTAGCAGAACAGGCGCGAGAAACGACCGAAACGCTGGTGGAACGGGTGCAGGATACAACTCAGGAGTGGGTTGAACCATTACGAGAGCCGCCCACCGTCACAGTGCCAGCGGACGCGATCGCCGAGGAAGAGGATTGGGACGACTGGGACGACGATTTGGCAGCGGATGATGATTTGGCAGCGGATGATGATTTGGCAGCGGATGATGATTTGGCAGCGGATGATACACCGTTACACCCACCACCACCCGCAGTCCGCCCCTCGCCACCGCCCCGCCGGACTTCAACCCCCAACCCCGTTCGGCTGAGCGCTCACGACGAAGCCCAACCCCTAACCCCCAATCCTCAACCCCCACCACCCGCTGGCGAAGAGGATTTTTGGGTGATTGGGCCGGATCTGACACTCCAACGTCGCCCCGCGATCGCCCAGGATCAAGAACCCTTCACCATTGATGACACCTGGAATCTGGCCGATGATCCTTGGGACATTACCGAACCGCCGACGGAAACGACGACGCTCCTCGTGGAACAGCCTGAGTCGGAGGATGACTTGGAGTTGGATGACCCGTTCTCAGATAACTCAGAAGTGCTTGCCCAACCGGAATTAGCCAGCCCAGTTCCTGATCGCGATGAGGCACCGCTGACTGCTGAGGAACCACCCTTGGGCGATCGCCCGACGACTTCCCCGCCCACCGCGACGATGCCCCCGGAGCCGACCACTGGGGATGAACCCTGGATCTAGGACTATATTTCGTTGCCTAACAACGGTAGATTAAAAGGGCAGTTATTGACGTTATTGTGTGTCTGCCAGCCAGTCCATCATGCCAAAATCACCGATCAGCCTCGATATGGGCGGTGAAATCCGAGAGTTTGCCTGGAAATGGAAGGGAAAACCCCTCCGGGTGGTGTACGAAGTTTTGGGTGAAGGGAAACCAGTATTGCTCTTGCCAGCTCTGAGTACGGTGTCCAGTCGGATGGAAATGGCGGGATTGGCGACTCAATTGGCGACGCAGTTTCAAGTGGTGGTCGTGGATTTGCCAGGATTTGGTCAATCCGATCGCCCCGCCGTCGATTACCGTCCTGCCCTCTATCACGGCTTCTTGCGAGACTTCATGCAAACCGTGTTTACGGAACCCGTGGTGGCGATCGCGGCAGGTCACACGGCTTCCTATTTGATGCAACTAGTGCAACAGCAGCCAGCAGCTTTTACCTATGTCGCCCTGGCAGCTCCCACTTGGCGCGGGCCTCTCCCCACCATGATGGGCGAGCAAAAATGGTTGTTCAAGTTGATTCGGCAAGTGGTCAATACGCCGATTTTGGGGCAATTGATCTACTGGGTGAATACGCTGCCCTGGTTGTTGGGCTGGATGTATGGGCGGCATGTGTTCGGCGATCGCAAACACATTTCGCGCCCCCTGATCACCCAAAAACGGCGCACCACCCAACAACCCCGCGCTCGTCTCGCTGCCGTCGCCTTTGTCACCGGGGCACTCGATCCGGTGCGCAGTCGCAAGGAATTTACGGATTATTTTCAACCGCTGGCAATTCCCACGGCGATCGTGATTGGGGAACAAACGCCGCCCAAATCGCGTGAAGAAATGGAGTTTGTGGTGCATTTCACCAGTGTGCAGGTGTACCGGATGCCTGGTGCTCTGGGGCTGCACGAGGAATACCCGACCGAGTTGATGGATGGGGTCTTACCCTTCTTACGCAAATTTCTTTCTTAAGTGAGGATTTCCAGTGAATCGACGTATTTCCTTACTGGTGGGTGCCGGGCTGCTGCAACTGGTCGCGATCGCGGCTCCCTTAGCCGCCAACCCGGACGCTTTACAACGGCTGATTAATCAACGCGAGTGTCCTGGTTGCAAACTGGATGGTGCCACGCTCTATAACTACAATCTGGAAGGGGCAGATCTGCAAGGAGCCAGCCTGATTGCAGCGATTTTTCAAGGCTCGAAGATGACCTATGCCAACCTGTCGAATAGTGTGCTGGAAAAAGCGAATTTAGGGCTGACAATATTGAGGTTTGCCGATTTGCAGGGCGCGAACCTGGCGGGGGCGAATTTATTTGGGGCGAATTTGGAAAGTGCGAACCTGACCGACGCGAATTTGCAGGGTGCGACTCTGGAAGGGGCAAATCTGCGGGGGGCCAATCTGACGAATGCCAATCTGCAGAAGGCCAACTTGCTCAAAGCCGACCTGCGCGGGGCAAGGCTCCAGGGGGCAATTTTGAAAGGGGCGCGGATGCCCGACGGCAAAGAGGCGAGATAGAACTTCTATACTGAAGGGGAAGACGTGTTGCGAGCGCAGGCATGACGTTAGATCCACAAATTATGAAAGCCGTCGAACGGCTGGATTACCGGGTGACAGTTGGCGATGTCGCCACGCAAGCGGGGCTGGAGTTGAATCTGGCTGAACAAGGCTTGCTGGCATTGGCATCAGAGGCGGGTGGACATCTGCAAGTGGCAGAAACCGGGGATATCGTGTATCTGTTCCCCCGCAATTTTCAGTCGATTCTGCGGAATAAATATCTGCGGCTGCAACTGCAGGACTGGTGGGAAAAGATCTGGCGGATCTTGTTCTACATCATCCGGATTTCGTTCGGGATTGTGCTAATCGCCTCCATCCTGCTGATCTTCCTGGCGATTCTGATCATTGTGATTGCCAGTAGTGCCAGCCGGGATGGGGATAGTGACAGCGGCGTCTCCATGCCCAACATCTGGGTTGGTCCTGACTTCTTCTGGATTTTCTCGCCCACCTATTACGACGATCGCACCTACGAACAGCGTCGTCTCACAGCCACCGACAAACCCTCCATGAACTTTCTGGAGGCCGTGTTCTCCTTCCTGTTTGGGGATGGTGACCCCAACCGAGATTTAGAAAATAGCCGCTGGCAGACCATCGGCACCGTGATTCGCAACAACCGGGGAGCCATCATCGCCGAGCAAATTGCGCCTTACCTGGATGATGTGGGCAGCGGCTATGCGCGGGACTACGAAGAATATATGCTCCCCGTCCTGACGCGCTTCAACGGTCGCCCGGAAGTCAGTCCCGAAGGTGGCTTAGTCTATCACTTCCCCGAATTGCAAACCACGGCGCGAGAAAGCCGCTTTGCTCCCGTCGCCGCCTACCTCAAGGAATTTTCCCGCCGCTTCAGTAATGCCTCTTCCGGCCAAATCATGGGCGCGATCGGGTTAGGCGCTGTGAACTTAGTGGGAGCCTTAGCCTTAGGCAATTTATTATCCGGTGGCTTGGCTGCGGCGCAATTGGGCGGTGTAGTCGCCTTTGTCAATTCCATCTACTGGCTCTTGTTAGCCTACGGCACGGGCTTCTTAGTGATCCCGCTGCTGCGCTATTTCTGGGTACAATGGCGCAACCAAAGTATTGAAGCTCGCAACCGCGATCGCCAGGATCGAGCGGTTTATCTGAATGAAGCCAATCCCACCCTGCAACAAAAGCTCGACTACGCCAAGCAATTTGCTGCCGAATCCTACATCAGCGAAGCCGATCTCGCCTATACGACCGAACGCGATTTGATCGAACAGGAAATCGATCAGGCGGACAAAATTGACGCGGAATGGCAACGGCGATTGGAGGAACGGTAGGGGGGAGAGGGAGAGGAAGGAAGGGGAAGGGAGGTATCCACAAATACAATGTTTTTATTGGTATATGCCTCTCTGAGCGATCGCCTTTTCTCTTTTTCGCTTATCGTTCCTAGTCATAGACGTACCAGCGGCACGTCTCTACATTCTTTCTTCCCCTCTCTTCCTTTCCCTCCCTCACCTTCCTCTCCCTCCCTCTTCTCCAAGATCCAACTCCAGAATGAAGCTCAGCCTGCAACCGAAGACGGTAGGATAGAAGCAGTTTACAGAAATTAATATGGTAGAACGTCCAATCAAAAAGTCTGAGCGGCTGGCTCGTGCCGCATCAGAAGGTGAAAATACTGCGGCTCAGCCGTCTGGGTCGCCGGAACCCAGGAGCGATCGCGGCGGTGATCGCGATCGCCGGGGCGGGAAAGGGAAGGGCAAAGGCAAGGGCGATCGCTTTGAAGAGGCTCGCCCGCCTGCGAATCCGGCTTTGATGCGGGGGCCGCGTCCGCCGAAAGCCCAAGAATTAGTGGAAGAACCTGTAGTTGAAGAAACCGTAGTTGAAGAACCTGTAGTTGAAGAAACCGTAGTTGAAGAACCTGTAGTTGAAGAAACCG
>JAIXVO010000571.1 GCA_027482985.1 Cyanobacteriota bacterium | reverse complement strand
CTCTTTGGGCACCTGGTCTGGGCTACCGGCTTCATGTTCTTGATCTCCTGGCGGGGTTACTGGCAAGAGCTGATCGAAACCATCGTATGGGCCCATGAGCGCACTCCCCTAGCTAACCTGGTTCGCTGGAAGGACAAGCCCGTTGCTCTGTCGATCGTTCAAGCTCGCGTCGTAGGTCTGGCTCACTTTACAGTGGGTTACATCCTCACTTATGCGGCCTTCCTGATAGCCTCGACGTCAAGTCGATTTGGCTAGGTTGGGCTAGTTAGGTAAAGTAAAGCGCCCCGGTGCAGTGCATCGGGGCGCTTTGTTTGTGAAATTTTCTCGGTCTGGAGGGAATCCTGAGAGCAGTACACCTTCCTCTGCTTTAGTCTAAAGAAAACTGCTTTCATCCCAGCATGTCAGAATTTGACACCTACTATCAGTTATTTAACCTCAAGCCAGGTGCTTCAAAGCAAGAACTGAAGCAGGCTTACAAACAGCTTGCGAAGCAGTGGCACCCAGACAGATTTGCTAACGACCCCACCAACGCCAGAATTGCTGAAGAGAAAATTAAAGCTATCAATGTCGCCTACGAAATCTTGCAAACCCATCAAGTAGGCTCAGTTGGACAGACTAGCTATAGGCAGACCAGCACAACTATAAGAACTCGAAAGGCAACGCCGCAGGAGTCTTTCGAGCAAGCTAAATTCTTTGCCAAGAGAGGACAGTATACAGAAGCCGCTGAAGAGCTAGGTAAAGCAGTTAAGCTCGATGCTAAATTCGCTGAAGCCTACTACTTCAGAAGCTTAATCTTCTTGGAAATTGGCTTTGAGCATAGAAGTAGAAGTGACTCAACAAGAGCCTTAGACCTTGGCTTCAAGGCCGTCAACCTCGATCCAGAAGTTGCTGGAATGTTTGGCATAAAATCCTCTTCTGTAAGAACTAGCACCTATGCCACCAGAGAACACCCTAAAACCGAACAAAAGCCACCCAAAATCAAGAAGCCCAGTTATTCAGCTACGATTCATCTTGAGTCTGTCTTTGCAGAAATCTATGAACCGATATATGCAGCAGCCATTAGCCCAAACCACAGATTTCTCGCTTTAGGGAAGGGTAACGGCGATATTGACCTTTGGAACTATAAATCCAGAAAGCAGTTCTTCTGCTTGAAAGGCCATAGGACTGAGATCAGCAACTTGATTTTTAGCGATGATAATCAGTTTCTTTTTAGCAGCAGCCTTGATGGGACTGTAAATCTCTGGAGCCTCAACAATGGGTCTCTTGCTACGTCAATGTTAATCTGCGATCGCGGGATTACATCCTTTGACCTCTGTTATTCACGCAAATTTATCGTCACTGCTGATGCCGCTGGATTTATTCAGTCTTGGGACTTCCAGAGAAATAAAAAGATCAAACAAATAGTTCGCCAAAAAGCGATAGCTTCTGCAATATTCCTAAACACAACAGGAGATGGAGCAGTCTTTGGTGCTGAAGACGGCACTGTAGGTCTATGCTATGTTTCTAGAGATGGCAGCGTGATGCACCTACAGGGACATAATGAGCCCGTTAAAGCCTTAGCCTTCTCATCTGTAAAGCAAATTTTTGCTTCTGGGAGCCTATCTGGTGAAGTGTGTCTTTGGAAATACCCCAACCGGGAGCCTCAGACCATATTTCAATCATTCCAGCAGTCAATTAGCGCCTTGGTCTTTTGTCATAGTGGACAAATTCTGTGTGCTATAGATAGAAACGGTCAACTCATGATCTGGGATGTTGACTCTGGATCCGTACTACATAGCACAACAGCTCATGCAGCTGACGGCTCGAAATTAATTTCTTTGTCCAACGAAGTCATTCTCAGTGCCCATTCCGATGGCACAGTTAAAATATGGAGAATACACGTAGTCAAGTGTTGAGATGGAGGAATTTTCGGGTATCAACGTAAGGCGAGACAAAGGGATATTTGGTGCAACGTATCAATAAGCACCCTCTTGAGAAGAGATAAAAGGCTCTGCGGCAGTGCCCAGAGCCCGGTATCGTTACCGGTACGAATTCAAAACAGGTAACGATGCCCTCCACTATACGAGAGCGGCGACACCAGGTGGCCGACTATTTGAAAACGCAGGGACGAGTGGCGCTGAGCGTGCTGGCTGAGGCGACAGGATTGAGCCGCAGCAGTGTCCATCGCCATCAGCACGCGATAGAGCGAGCTAACCAGCATCCTGAGTCGGGGTGGTGGGACAGTGCCGTGGGATACCAATGGCTGGTGCGGCTGGTGATTGGGGTGGTGTATCACTTCGGGATTAAGCAAGGGGTTGGGGCCGAGAGCCTGTCGGCGTTTTTCAAAGCGATCCATCTGGACACCCACGTCGGCAGTTCGCCCACGGCGCTACGACAGCTTAAGCATCGGGTAGAAGCCGCTATCGTGGACTACGGCAGGGCCCAAGCCGAGCAGTGTCAACCGACCGAGGGTCAAGGGGTCTGGCTGGGGGGCGATGAGACCTTCTTTGGGTTACCGATTCTGGTGCTGATGGAGTTGGCCAGTGGCTTTATTTTTACCGAAGTTGAAACCGAAGACCGCACCTACAACACCTGGACATCGCAACTGCCAGCGGGGTGGGACTCGGCGGGATGGCGATGTCATGCGCTAGTCAGTGACGAGGCCCGGGCGCTGATTAAACTGGCCACGACGGGCTTAGGCACGGTCAGTGTAGCGGACTTATTCCATACCCTACGCAACCTGGGACGACCGCTAGGGCGGAGTTTAGGGCAGTCGTTAGCGCAGTTGGAGAAGCACGCCAAGCAACTGTTGCACCGTCTGAGTCAAGCGACTGATGACGAGACTCAAACCGCCCTTCAGGCTCAGTATGACGCGGTGATTCACCAGCAACAGCGGGTCAGTGATGACCAACAGCGTTACCGTCAGACCCGGCAAACCATCAGCCTGAGCGTGCATCCCTTTGACCTAGAAACCGGTGAATGGCAACTGGCTACTGACCTCTCAACTCGACTGAGCGATCTGCTACCCACGCTAAACGCCTTGGCCACCGACTATGGTGGAGCGGCGGCAGTGGCGGCGGTGGCTACCTTTGAACGCCAGATCCCGGCTCTCGCTCAAGGGGTGCACGCCTGGTGGCATTGGGTCAGCCAAGCCCTATCGGCTCAAACCCAAGACCCTGAGGTGCAATCCTGGGTCTTAACCGTCCTCTTGCCTTGGCTGTATTGGTCTCAACAAGCCGATAAAACGCGTACCCCTCGCCTCAAGCATCGCTACCGGCAGGCCGCCAGTGATGCCTTTGACGGGGTAATGGCGGCTGAACTCACCTTTACCCTCCAGCCGGAGGCCCTGGAGTCGTGGATACAATGGGGACGACGAATGTGTGCCAACTATCAACGCACCTCCTCTGCCGTGGAGGGCCGCAATGGCTATCTCGCCCAGCGGCATCACGTCTCTCGGGGATTGTCGCCTCAGGCTTTGACGGTGCTGACGATCCTCCATAATTTTGACCTCCAGCGCCCAGATGGGACGACGGCCGCTCAGCGGCTCTTTGGCCATCCCTTTCCTGACCTCTTTAAATCGGTACTCAGTACCTTTACAGAGTTGCCCCTGCCGAGGCAGTCTTCTTCGTCACAACAGCCTAATCCCTGGCTCGGTCAACCCGTTTCGGCTTAAGTTGATACCCGAAATTCGCATCGCTCACTATCCACCGTATAAGTAGTTGGCCAAAATAAATTACCCTGATCTAGAGTAGAGGTATATCCAGGTTTAGGAGAAAGGGAACTAAAGATGCCTACCCATCATTCATTGGTTCGCGATATCTATCCTGAGACCTTGGGCTTGCTTCAACGGATTTATCATTACAGCCGCCATCATCAGGTGCGCCAACGTGCCCACTGCCTTATCTTAAGACATGAGGGCTACTCCCTGTCTGACCTTATCACGATTTTCGACGTCAGCCGAAAAACACTCTACAACTGGCTAGAAGCCTGGGATAAAAGGGGATTTCCAGGGTTATATAACCGTCCAGGACGAGGACGAAAAGACACCTTCACCCCTGAGCAGAAAGAACAAATTCGGACTTGGGCACAAGCCCATCCGAAGCAACTCAAACAAGTGCTACAGAAGATTGATGAGCAGTGGGGAATAACTGTCAGTATTAAGACCATCAAACGTGTTCTCAAGGCATTGCGTATGAGTTGGCATCGGTTTCGGCGGGTTCCCTGGGGGCACCCTAACCCACAGGAATACAAGGCCAAACAGGCTGAGTTAGAGGACTTGAAGCGCTTAGATGACCAGGGAGACATTGACTTATATTACTTAGACCAGGCGGGCTTTTGCCTGATACCATGTGTCCCCTATGGTTGGCAACCGGTCGGCGAAACTCTGGGCATTCCCTCCCGTCGGAGTCAGTCCTTAAATGTCCTTGGTATCATGAATCGAAACAATGATCTGAAAGTCTACACGTCAGAGCAAAGCATTAACAGCGATGTGGTCATTCACTGTATTGAGACATTCTTTCCAGCCGTGGACAAGCGAACGGTGATCGTCATGGATCAAGCCCCCATTCATACCAGCTATGCCATGCAAGAAAAACGGCAGGAATGGGCCGAACGTCATCTGGAGATCTTCGAATTGCCCAGCTATTCCCCAGAACTGAATCTAATCGAGATTTTATGGCGTTTTATCAAGTATGAATGGCTTGATGTCAGGGCTTATCAAGGCTGGGCCTGCTTAGTTAAGCAGGTAGAAGAAGTGCTCAGAGAATTTGGAGATAAATATGTAATTAATTTTGTCTAGCTACTTATTACTCAGTGATCTCCCTGCTGGATTAGTTGCACATCGCGTTAAGTGGTGCGAGGGCCGCAGCTAATCTCGGTCAGCAGGCTGTCTAGGGTGGCGAGACCTGGCCCCAT
>JAIXVO010000338.1 GCA_027482985.1 Cyanobacteriota bacterium | reverse complement strand
GTCATAATACATGCGAGCCATAGTGGGTTGTCTCCTTAGCAGCTTTCAGTTCCTTTGCAAACTCTTAATCTTACCAAAGATAGAGAACGAACTTCGGTTCGGTTTGGGTTTTGACACAATTGGGGGAGGAGGGAGGTGGGGGAGGTGGGGGAGGTGAGGAGGTGGGGGAGGTGAGGAGGTGGGGGAGGTGAGGGAGGGTTAATGAGGACGGTATCTATCGTAGAGACGCGCCGCTGGCACGTCTCCATCGGGGGATTACGGGAGGAACGGAGGATTACGGGTGGAATAGAGGATTATGGGTGGAACCCATTCATCGGGCGACCCAAATTTCCACGGTAAAGTAAGGATGTGATACGGGAACGGATGGCTATGTGGCAAACAATTGGGTGGCTGATGGGGGTGTGGCTGTGGCTGATGGTGGGAGTGGTGCAACCCGCGATCGCGTCCATCCATACCTATCCGGAAGGGGCGAATCGGGTGATGGTGCGATCGCTTCAGACGTTGCGCGATCGCCAGGATCAGGCTTGGCAACTGGCGCTGTTCAAACGTATCACGGGAGCGCAAACGGAAAGCATTCACCTTCGATTAGTGGGGTTTCCGGGCGGGGCAACTTTCCAGCATCCGGCACCGTTGCGGATTGCCAGCAGTACTCAAGGGTGGATGGCTCCTGATGTGGGGACAGCGGCAGCGGGATTACCAGCCACAGTGGGCGAATATGACGTGCTGACGGTATTGACCCAACTGGGAAGCAGTCCCTCTTTGCAGTTGGTGTTGTCCCTGGAGACGGGCGATCGCGAATTGGTGGTGCCGCCGTTTGTGGTGAAGGAATGGCGGCAGATTCTCGCAACGTCAGGGCGCTAGGCGCTCAATCGTCCAGGTATCATTTTGCAGGCGATACAACAGGCGATCGTGCAAGCGATTAGGCCGACCCTGCCAGAACTCGATCGCCCGTGGAATTACCCGAAAGCCGCCCCAATGGGGGGGACGTGGCACTTCCTGATCGACATAGCGCTGTGTGAACTCTTCCAGGCGTTCCTCTAATGCTTCCCGGTTTGCCACTACCTGACTTTGTGGCGATGCCCAGGCACCCAGTTGACTCCCTACCGGACGACTGTGAAAGTAGGTTTCTGTCTCCACGTCGGCAATTTTTTCCACCCGTCCTTCAATTCGCACCTGTCGTTCCAGCACCCCCCACCAGAACACCAGCGAGGCATGAGGATTCTCGATCAACTCTTGTCCCTTGCGGCTTTCATAGTTCGTGAAAAACACAAAGCCTCGCTCATCCACGCCTTTCAGCAACACAATCCGCGCCGAGGGGATGCCGTCCTTCGTGGCAGAGGCGATCGTCATGGCATTGGGTTCCAGGATATCCGCCGCGATCGCCTGGTCAAACCAGATCTGAAACTGGCGGATGGGATCAGGATCAACGGCGGTTTCCAGCAGTTGTTGGCGAGTGTAGCTGAGGCGTAAATCGGCGATCGAGTAGTCAGTCATGAGTCTTTAAGAGCGGCGAATATTCATGCAGCACCATTCTCCGCGTTTCCAGAGGGCGGCAACCACCCAACCATTTTCTTCCAGCGTATCGGCAACAGGCTTGGCTTGCTCCAGCAGAATGCCACTCAGAGCACCCCAGGTCGTCGGTTTGACCAGCGGGGTCATTTGTGGAATTAAATCGATGATGACTTCCGCCAGAATGTTGCAGACGAGGCCATCCACGGGCGCGGGTACCAGTTCCAGCAAGCGATCGACGCTACCCTGGTCAACGGTGAGCCGCGCCGGATCAATACCGTTGAGTTCCCGGTTTTCCAGCGTGGATTTGACCGCCAGGGGATCGGTATCAACCGCAAACACTTGCTGGGCACCCAATAGCAGCGCTGCCACTGATAAAATGCCAGACCCACAGCCCACATCTGCCAGTACCAGGTTTTCCGTCTGTTCCGAGATGGAAGCATCGAGCCGCATTTCCAGCGCTTCCAGACACAGTTGGGTGGTGGCGTGGTCGCCCGTCCCAAAAGCCACCCCCGGCTCCAGTTTCAGCAGAATGCGATCGCTGTGTTCCGGCAGCGGCAACCACGCGGGATGAATCAGCAGGCGATCGCCCACATTCTGGGGCTTCCAATGGACCTTCCAGCTACTGGCCCAATCTTCTTCATCAATCAAATTCCACTGCACCGCCGGCACAGGTAAGCCCATACACAGGGCATCCTGCCGCAACATTAGAGACAGTGCCGATAAATCCAGTAATTCCGTCTGAATTTGGGGTAAATAGCCCCGCACCAGACTGGAATATCCGGTCAACTCACTGGCACTGCCCCGACTGCCAAACTGTTGTAAGCGCCAGAAGATCGTCTCCTCCAGCGCCGGATCACACAACACTTGAATTTCCCACCAGCTATTAGCCATTTACAGCGTCACCGTATAAGCATCCCGAATCCCCGGCACTTTGATGATTTCGGCCAGAATGCCGTCGGGGAGGGGATCGTCGATGCTGAGCACCATCACGGCATCACCTCGGACGATCTTGCGACCGACCTGCATGCTGGCAATATTGACATTGAAACTGCCCAACAGGGAGCCGATTTTGCCAATGATCCCCGGCATATCGCGGTGCATGGTGAATAACATGTGGCGGTTGGGGGGGACGTTGACCGGGAATTCGTCTACGTTCGTAATCCGAATTTCGGAGTCGCCCAACAGTGCGCCCGCGACGGAATGTTCACCCAACGAGCCTTTCACTGAGAGATGTAAAGACCCGGTGTAGTCCCGAATGGTGGCATCGCGCGTTTCCACGACATGAATGCCCCGCTCTTTGGCTTCCAGACTGGCGTTGACATAGTTGACGCGCTCCTGCAAGGCATGGGAGAGGAGTCCTTTCAATGCGGCGACGACGATCGGTTGACTTTGATTGGTGGCGAGTTCTCCTTGCAGGCGGATGTTGAGGGATTCAATCCGACCTCCCGCTAGTTGTGCGACCAAATTGCCCAGGGTTTCGGCCAGTTGCAGATAGGGGCGCAGTTGCTCCAGCAAATCGGGGCGTAAACCAGGGATGTTGACCGCCGATCGCGCGGGTAAGCCCAGCAGCACATCGCGAATTTGTTCAGCGACATCGATCGCCACATTAATTTGGGCTTCTTCCGTCGAAGCGCCCAGGTGGGGGGTCAGTAACAACTCTTTCCCGACTGCCCGCAGCGGCGAATCAGCTTCCAGGGGTTCGTTCGCGTACACATCGATCGCGGCTCCGGCAATGGTGCCTGCTTTCAGGGCTTCGACTAAAGCCGCTTCGTCGATGATGCCGCCCCGCGCACAGTTGATGATCCGCGTCGTCGGTTTCATTTTGGCAAACGCTGCCGCATTCAACAGATTGGCGGTTTCGGGCGTTTTCGGCAGGTGCAATGTAATGTAATCCGCTTCCTGGAACAGAATGTCCAGATCCACCAGCCGGCAACCCAGTTGTTCAGCGCGTTCGTGGGAGATGAAGGGATCGTAAGCCAGCAGCTTCATCCCCATCGCTTGCGCCACGGTTGCGACATGGGCACCAATTTTGCCCAAGCCCACCACACCCAGCGTCTTTTTGTAGACCTCAACCCCGGTAAAGCTCTTGCGATCCCACTTGCCACTTTTCACCGATTGGTTGGCATCGGCAATAAAGCGGGACATCCCCAGCATCATCGCCAGAGCGTGTTCAGCCGCGGCGATCGTGTTGCCTTCGGGCGAGTTCACCACGATGATGCCTTTCCGCGTTGCCGCTGGCACATCAACGTTGTCTACCCCCACTCCGGCGCGACCAATAATTTTCAGTTGATTGCCTGCCTCGATCACCTCTTTCGTGACGCGAGTGCCAGAGCGAATCATCAAGGCATCATATTCAGGAATGGTTTGAATCAGTTCGTCAGCCGTCAGGTTCGTTTTGACATCAACCTGGGCAACCTGAGACAAAATATCAAGTCCAACTTGATCAATGGGATCGGAAACAAGAACCTTTGGCATGGCAGGCGATGGAATGAATGTTCACGGGCAAACCGATTAACTACCTTACGGCATTTTGTTGCGGTTTTTTGGAATCTGCCTGTTTTTTTAAGCTACATTCGGGTGCCACTGCACCCCGCTTTAATTGTCATCATGGATGGTCAACCGCAAGCTTGGTCGGAGTTTTGGGCAGTGGGCAATGGTTTAAAGTAGGGGTATCGCCACCGTTGCTCATGTTGCCAGAGGGGCGATCGCGGCAACCCCAACTGAGCCTGCGGTATGATTAAGAGTCAAGCAATGGCGTGGAAATCGCAATGACTTCAGCCGCCCAAAGCCAAGCAGCGATTATTCGTACAGAACGTGGTCTCACGATCGCCGGCACCCGCATCACCCTTTACGATGTGATGGATCATTTGGCGGCAGGGTGGCCACCCAAGCTCATCTTGAATTGGCTACCTGTAACGGAAGCTCAGTTGAATGCGGCTCTGACGTACATTGAGGTGAACCGGATGGCCGTAGCAGCAGATTACCAAACGGTGCTGCAAGCAACCCAGGAAATCCGTCAGTATTGGGAAGAGAAAAATCGGGAGCGCTTCGCTGAAATTGCCCAGTTACCGCCTGCCCTAGGACAGGAAGCAGTCCAGGCTAAACTCCAAACCTGGAAAGCGAGGTTGGGACTGGCGATGTGATTGTCTTGGTCGATTATAATTTGACAGGCTATATTGTTTTGTTTCAGGGGACGCTAGCCGCTGAGGGATGGTTGGATCTGCTCTCGTTGCAGTTTGTGACGTTGCCAGATGTCGGGTTGGCTGTGGATGCGAATGATCGAGTCATTTGGCGATTCGCACAATCCCATCCAATGCTGCTGTTGACGGCGAATCGCAACGCGAAAGGTCAGGATTCACTGGAGCAAACCATCCGTGAAGAAGGGACTGCTACCGCTCTACCCGTGGTGACGATCGGTAATTTGGATCGATTAGTTGAGCGGAATTACCGAGAACAATGTAGTGCTCGGCTCGTTGATGTGGTGCTATCAATTGAGCATTATCTTGGTGTGGGTCACCTATTTATGCCCTAAGGCTGGAGGCTGCAAAGCCAATCGGGGTAGATGGTTTGACTCGCTGGTAGAAAGCTGCCCAGGGTGATGCCGATCGCCACCAGCCGCGCATGATTGACTGAATGCCCAATCCTCATTTTTGCTGCAAGCCTGTGACTGTGCGTTTGTTTGTGAAACCCGCGATCGCCCTCCTGATGACCCTCGCCTTAGCGGGCTGTCAGGCGATCGACCAATTGTTTGCCCCCACGGAACCCTGGCTCACGCCGGATGAGTTAGTCGTGGTGGTGAACGAAGCTGATCCGTTGAGTGTGCAGATTGGGGATTATTATCAGCAACAGCGCAAAATTCCCTCGCGAAATGTTGTCCGTATTAACTTTGATCCGGGTCATACAGAACTGTCCCCAGCAGAATTTCAGCGGATTAAGGACGAAATCGATGTCCAGATTCCCAGTTATATTCAGGCGTATGCGATCACCTGGGCGGCACCTTACCGCGTCGGCTGTATGTCGATCACCAGTGCTTTCGCCTTGGGGTTTGATCCCGCTTACTGCGCTCAGGATTGCAAACTGACGAAACCGAATCCCTATTTCAATCAGACCACGGCCCGACCGTTTCAAGATCTGCAAGTGCGCCCCACGATGGCGATCGCTGCCACCACCTTTGAGCAAGCCAAAAGCTTGATTGATCGCGGCATTGCCAGTGATGGCACTGTCCCCAGCGGCACCGCTTACCTATTGAGCACCAGTGACCAAGCCCGGAATGTGCGAGCGGGATTGTACCCGCAGTTGACCAATGCGGTTGGGGGGCGCTTTAACGTGGCAGTCATCCAGGCTGATGCGCTGACCCATAAATCGGATGTCATGTTTTACTTTACGGGCTTGGCGCAGGTGGAAAAATTAGAGACGAATCAGTTTTTACCCGGGGCGATCGCGGATCACGTCACCTCGTTTGGGGGCATGTTGACGGATAGCGGGCAAATGAGCAGTTTGCGCTGGCTCGAAGCCGGAGCTACAGGCAGTTATGGCAATGTTGTGGAACCCTGCAATTTCCCCCAAAAATTTCCCCATCCAGCAGTAGTGGTGGCCGCCTATCTGCAAGGTGACACGCTGATTGAATCCTACTGGAAGAGTGTTGCGATGCCCGGTCAGGGGATCTTCATTGGCGAACCCTTAGCCCGTCCCTTCAGTGGCTTGCAGTAAGTCCTGCAAACGGGTGATCTTTTCAGTGGACGAGAGACTTTCGCGACCAAACTGGGCACTCTGAGGGCAAGCCTTGGCACCTGCACTGGGATGCTACGCTGGCAAAATGGGCATCTCCTGTAAGCCATCTATGACTCTCTTCCTGTTTGATCTGATTCACCTAGAATTTTGGGGTTGGCCGATCGCGATCGTTGCCTCGGCGGGTGTTTGGTGGCTGCAACGCGGCTCCCGGCACCAGCGGCAAGACCACTTTCAGCGGTTGGTGCAAGATACGCCCGTCGGGATGATTTTGTTTGATCCCAATGCCGCTGTGCTGGCTAGTAATCAGTTGGCTTTAGAGTTATTGCAAGTTGGGACCGAAGAGGAGTTATGCTGGCGCGCCATGCGAGCAGCCTGGCGATTTTGGCGGGAAGATGGAACACTGCTGGCACCGGAAGAGTTTCCTCTAGAGCAAGTGCTGTTGACGGGACAACCCCTCCGCGATCGCGTGATTGGGATTGAGCAACCCGATGGGGCAGAGTATCGCTGGTTGTTGATTAACGCCATGCCCCAGCGATCGCCCATGGGTCAAATCGAACAAGTCATTTGCACCTTGAGTGATATCACCCCGCAAAAGCAAATTGAAGCAGCCTTGCAGCACAGCAACCGACGCTATCAGAAACTATCGGACAACAGTCCGGGGATGATTTATCAACTGGTGGTGCAGCCGGATGGCCTAATGCACTTTACCTATGTTAGTTCTGCCTGTGAAGAGATTTTAGCCTGCCCTGCAGAGCCCCTATTGGATGACATCGGCGTGTTCTGGCAGCAGGTTCACCCCGACGACTTGTTGGGATTGCAACAATCTTTGTGGAAATCAGGCGAGCTGTTGGCTCCCTGGGATCACACTTGGCGGATTCAAATTGGCGATCAACTCAAATGGTTGCGCGGTGTTTCGGGCGGCGTGCAGCAAACCGATGACACCATCACCTGGGATGGGCTGATCACGGATGTCACCGATCGCAAACACTTTGAGGAACGCTTACGCAAGAGCATTGAACGGGAGCGCAGTATCGCCCGTGTGATTCAGCAAATGCGTCAAACTTTGAAGTTGGAGCGGATCTTTAGTGCCACCACAGAAGAGTTGCGGGATGCCTTACATTGCGATCGCGTGGTGATTTATCGCCTCTCTGCCGATCCCCAGGAGCGCATCGTCTCGGAATCCGTGGCTCCGGGTTGGTCGCCGATTCTCCAATCCAGCCCGGCGATCGGGCAGTTGTTCACGCCCCACTGGTTACAAATTCAGGCCAACATGGACACAATGGGGGTCAGTTATTGCAACGTCTCGAATATTTATGATGCGGCGCTCGAAGACAATGACATTCAATGTCTGGAACACCTGCAAGCGAAAGCCTATTTAAGTGTGCCGATCTTTTGTGGGCATCAACTGTGGGGGTTTTTGGTGGCCTATCACAACGCCAGTCCTCGCACTTGGGATAGTGCCGAAGTCAAAATTGTGTTGCAGATTGGTAATCAGTTAGGGGTGGCAGTACAACAAGCCGAACTGCTGGAACGGACTCAGAAACAAGCCCGCGAGTTGCAAGAGGCGAAAGAAGCTGCCGATGCCGCCAACCGCGCCAAGAGTGAATTTTTGGCGAATATGAGCCATGAACTGCGAACCCCTCTGAATGCCATCCTGGGGTTTACGCAATTGATGGGTCGCGATCGCGATCTGTCCCTGGAATATCAGGAATACGTCGAGATCATTAGTCGCAGTGGTGAACACCTGCTCTCCCTGATCAACAACGTCCTGGAAATGTCCAAAATTGAAGCGGGACGTTTGAGCTTGAACGAAACCGTGTTTGATCTGCATCAGTTACTGGAAAATCTGCGATCGATGCTCTCTCTGCGCGCCCAGAACAAGGGCTTAGCCTTAAATTTTGAGTCTGATTCAAAACTGCCTCAGTTCATCAAAAGTGACGAAGGCAAACTCAATCAAATTTTGATTAATCTCTTGAGTAATGCGATTAAATTTACCTCCACGGGTCAGGTCACACTGAGTGTCCACTGTACTGCCACAGCCGCTGGTGCACATGCGTTATGGCTGGCGGTGCAAGATACGGGGCCGGGAATTATCCCCACCGAACTCCAACATATTTTTGAAGCCTTTAGTCAAACGGCAACCGGGATGCAAGCCCATGAGGGGACCGGTTTAGGGCTGGCGATCAGTCAACGGTTCGCCCTGCTCATGGGAGGCCAGATTACGGTCAATAGCACCGTGGGGCAAGGGAGCAGCTTTGAATTGACGATTCCGATCGCAGTCGTAGCACCCCCAACGCCGATTTTTGCTCCCGCTCAATTGCGGGAGGCACAAAAGAGGGCTGCGGTTCCAGTGGAATGGCGCATGTTGATCGTGGATGATGATCCGATTAATCGGAAGTTACTCTCTAAGCTTTTGACGAAACAAGACATCACCGTGCAAGAAGCGGGCAATGGTCTGGACGCGATCGCTACCTGGGAATGCTGGCACCCACACCTGATCTGGATGGATATGCAAATGCCGGGAATGGATGGGATGACAGCCACACAGCGGATTAAAGCCTTACCCGGCGGTGCGGCAACGGTGATTATTGCCCTCACAGCCAGCGCCTTTGAAGAACAGCGGCAAAAGATTTTGGCTGCTGGTTGTGATGACTTTGTGCGCAAGCCCTTTAAAAAAGAGGAAATTTGGCAGTGCATTCATAACCATTTACAAGTAGACTTTCTTTCGCAGGAAAATTCTAGTGATCGAGAATCCGGTCTTACGATTCATCGTCACGCTCAGCCTCCCCTGACTCCCGATTTGCTGCTCCCGCTTCCACCAACTTGGCTCCAGCAAATGCATCAGGCTGCGGCTCGCGGCAGTGATGTCTGCCTGATGACCTTAATTGCCGAAATTCCGCCGCCCCACCAGCACCTCACCCAACCCCTAACTCAGCTCGTGAATGACTTTCACTTTGATCAGATTATGGCTTTGACTGATCGTTCGATGTTGTCCCCAGAGAACCGGTAAAACTGATGTCTGATCAGTCCTCTTCCCACTCTCCGATTGATATTCTGGTGGTCGATGACACCCCAGAAAATATTCGATTGCTATCCACAATGTTGAGTCAGGCCGGATTTTATGTTCGCAAAGCACTCAGTGGGCAGATGGCACTTACGGCAGTGCAAGCACAAGTACCGAACCTGATTTTGCTCGACATTATGATGCCTGATATGGATGGGTATCAAGTTTGTCAACAGTTGAAAACAGACCCACTAACGCAAGCTGTGCCAGTGATTTTTTTAAGTGCGCTGAATGATGCATTTGATAAAGTGCAAGCGTTTCAAGTGGGGGGCACGGATTACATTACCAAGCCCTTTCAAATTGAAGAAGTGCTGGCTCGGATTCACCATCATTTGGCGTTGCAAAGTGCTTATCAAGAAATTCGGCAACTGAATACCAATTTAGAGGCGCGAGTACAAGAACGGACACAACAACTAGAATCAGCGCATGCTCAATTACTCAAGTTGGTGTTGTCGGATGGACTGACGAAATTACCCAATCGGGCGGCTCTGATTGAACAATTAGATATGCTGTTGCATCGGGCTTCGCTCAATCCAGCTTATCGCTTTGCTGTTTTGTTACTGGATTGCGATCGCTTCAAAATCATCAATGACTCCCTGGGGCATGAAGCAGGTGATCAACTCCTAATCCATATTGCTCACCGCCTGCAAACCCTGTTACACCCAGGTGATATGGTATCTCGCTTGGGCGGTGACGAATTTGCCCTGGTGCTGCTGAACTTATCTCCGGAGGACGACGGGACGCAATTCGCCGATCTTGTGATGCAAGCCTTCCTAGCTCCTTTTACCCTCAGGGATCAACAGATTTTCGTCAACGTCAGCGTGGGAATTGTGATTGGTGACTCCACCTATGAGCAGCCAGAACATATTTTGCGAGATACTGATACGGCCATGTACTATGCCAAAGCGGCTGGCAAAGCGCAATACCGAGTCTTTGAACCCGCCATGCACGATTCGGCGCTGCGGTTTTTGCAAATCGAAACCGATCTGCGACGAGCGATTCAAGCGCAAGAATTTTTGTTGCACTACCAGCCGATTGTTTGTCTCTCAACGGGGCAAATTTCTGGCTTAGAAGCCTTAATTCGATGGCAGCATCCAAAGTTGGGGATGATTTCACCCAATGAATTTATCCCGATCGCCGAAGAAACGGGGTTAATTCAGCCGATTGGGTTGCTCGTGTTGCGGCAGGCCTGTCATCAGTTGTGCGATTGGCAAAAGCAAGCGCTGGTCAGTCCGGATTTCAGCATGAGTGTGAACCTTTCGGCCTGTCAGTTTGCCCACCCGAATTTAACCGAGCAGGTTTACCAGATTTTGCAAGAAACGCAATTACCGCCGCATTGCCTCAAGCTGGAAATTACCGAGAGTGCGATTATGGGCAATCCGCGTTCCGCCGCGGACGTGTTGCATAATTTTCGCCGTCGCCAAATTCAATTGAGTATGGATGACTTTGGCACGGGCTACTCTTCGTTGAGCTACCTGCATTCCTTCCCAATGGACAACCTCAAAATTGATCGGTCGTTCATTCAGGGATCAACGGACTTGGGGGTCGGCAATGGACTGGTGCCGATCATTGTGGCGATCGCCAAAACCATGAATATGAGTGTGATTGCGGAGGGCATCGAAACGCAGGAGCAGCTGGCTCAACTGCGATCGCTCAATTGCGATTACGGGCAGGGCTACCTCTTTGCTAAACCGCTGGAACCCTCCCAGGTTATAGATCTGATTGCGTCTGATCCCCGCTGGTAACGTTCTTTATCTTGACCAAGATTCTGTCAATTCTTCGGTAGAATTATGGATTGACTCAAGTCTATTGACATACTAGACAAAGACGATGCAAGGGTGAGAGATATATGGAGAGTTCACAACGCCCGGTTTATTTAGACTGTCATGCTACGACTCCCGTTGATCCGCAAGTGATGGCGGCGATGCTGCCTTACTTTACAGAGATGTTTGGGAATCCTGCCAGTGTCAGTCACCAGTACGGGTGGGAGGCCGATGCGGCGATTCAACAAGCACGGGCGAGTCTGGCGGCAGCGATTAATGCCACGCCAGAAGAAATTATTTTTACGAGTGGTGCGACCGAAGCCAATAACCTGGTGGTGAAAGGGGTCGCTGAAGCTTATGTCAGTCGGGGTAAGCACATTATCACGGTAGAGACGGAGCACAATGCGGTCTTAGATCCCTGTCGGTATTTGCGATCGCTGGGTTTTGATATCACGTTTCTACCCGTGCAGCCCGATGGCTTAATTGATCTGTTTGATCTGGAAAATGCCCTCCGGCCCGATACGATTCTGGTGTCGGTGATGACTGCCAACAATGAAATTGGGGTCATCCAACCGATCGCGGAAATTGGGGCGTTGTGTCATCATCGGGGGATTTTGTTCCATACCGATGCGGCGCAGGCGATCGGTAAAGTCCCGCTGGATGTGGCGGCGATGCACATTGATTTGATGTCTCTCACCGCGCATAAAATCTATGGCCCCAAAGGGATTGGCGCGTTGTATGTGCGTCGTCGGAACCCACGGGTGCAACTGGCTCCCCAACTGCATGGCGGTGGGCATGAGAAGGGGATGCGCTCCGGCACGCTGTATACGCCGCAAATTGTCGGGCTGGCGGCAGCCGTGGAACTGGCGATCGCCGAGATGCCAACCGAAACTGCCCGCCTGACGCAAATGCGCGATCGCCTCTGGCAAGCGCTGAGTGAGTTAGGGGGGGTGCATCTGAATGGGCATCCCACCCAACGGCTGTGTGGCAACCTCAATCTCAGTCTGGAAGGAGTCGATGGCCAAGCGCTGCTGATCGCATTACAGTCTGTGATGGCGGTGTCTTCTGGTTCCGCCTGCACGTCTAGCAAAGCCGCACCCTCCCATGTCCTGAAAGCTCTGGGTCGCTCCCACGAATTAGCCTATGCCTCAATTCGCTTTGGGATTGGCCGCTTTAATACCGATGCGGACATTGACCTGGCGATCGCCCATGTCACGCAAACCGTGCAAGCTTTACGCCAATCGGCTTCCTTGCTAGCCTGATCCTCACTGGCAGGGGTAAACCTCGCTTCAATGGTCAATCAAAAGCGGCTGTCTTCACTGAAGATAGCCGCTTTCTCGTCACTATATTAAGTTGAGCTGGAACCAGCATCGTCACCCGACTGACCACTGCACCTTAACTGAGACCCACATGACTGCGATCGTAGTTGGACTGGTGGGGATGCGCTTTGCCGTATTCTACTTGCCGCGCGATCGCCTCAGCGGGCATTCCCACTTCATCTGCTGCCCGACTCAACATACACTGCTCGCGATTCTTGATCATGTGCTGATGCCGCAACATCAAAGCCCGTGCTTGCTCTTGAGTATTCATAATCTCACGTTCCAGTAAAAGTAGATTTATCCTCAATATAGCGGAAATCTGTATCAAAAACTACAAATTCTTCTTTTGTCGGGCTTTTATAGATATGATTTGTTAATCGTTGACTTTAGGTTTGCTCATTCCTTCTAAAATCTATCCAATGACAGACCTCCGTCTCCAAAAAATCCGTTGATGCTAGGTTGCAGGCTGGCAAAGTACCGCTGGCAGGGAGATACGCTGGAGCGATCGCAGCGTGATGCCGGATGAATCTCCCTTTTTGAGCCTAAAAGAATCAGCCTTAATGCGTATATGGCATCACAATGATGCGACTCTTTCATGATTAGAAATATTTTGTAACTATCTATACGCTTTTAACTTCTACTTGCTTTTAACGTATACCTAACGATGCACAAGTCAAGCATCCAACTCGGAGTCAAAAGAATTTCTTGGTGGTTGGTTTCGAGATTTCGTTTGAGTTCGAGATGATATCGAGTGGCAAGATGCGTTCGATTTTGAGATAAATTCAGGTGCCGAAATAGGGAAGTCTCGCGCTTCTATTCGTTGGTTAATTAACCAACTCATTTTTCATGC
>JAIXVO010000392.1 GCA_027482985.1 Cyanobacteriota bacterium | reverse complement strand
CTGAAGCGGATTTAGAGTAGAACTTTGTTGCCCAGAGTGCAACGATGACAATGCTGGGAGTTATTTGAAGGCGGTTTATCTCAAGTTTTAGAAGATTTGAGTGCAAGTTAGCGTCCTGATTTTTCCAGACGAGCGACGCGACTTTCCAGGGCGTTGAGGCGATCTTTGGCCTCGATCGCGAGGATCGCCAGCCGATCCACAATTTGGTCATCAGATAACTCGGCGGAGCGAGGACGGCGGGGGATGGGGGGAATGGTCGATGGGGTGGTGCTGCGTTGGGAGCGGAGTTGGGCGATTTCGGCGCGGAGTTGACTAACCTGGGATTTGAGATTGCTGACATCGGCCTGGAGGTTGGCGGTGGATTGGGCCAGCGATCGCGGTTGCAGCAATAAGACGGCACAGAGAGCGGTGGTGATGATCAAGCTAATTGTTTTCAGCATGATGGGTCGGCTCAAAAACAGCCGGAGAAGTGGGAGAATAGACAGTGGACAATTTTGTCCAGGTTGAACTAAGGCTAGCGGGAGACAGTGGAGAGATGCTCAAGCGATTCGCAATCGTACTTTTGATGATCGTCGGTTTCAGCTTACAGGGCTGCGCGATCGGGGCGGCCGGCTTCAAAAGCTTTATAGACGCAACGGATGGCTATCAGTTTCTTTATCCTAACGGCTGGCTCCAAATTCAGGTGGCAAACGGTCCCGATGTGGTGTTCCATGACATTATTGAGCAGACCGAGAATGTCAGTGTGGTGATTAACTCGGTGGCAAGTGGGAAAACCCTGACGGATTTGGGCAGTCCTGGCGAAGTGGGCTATCAGTTGTCGAAAACCGCGATCGCGCCTCCGGGTTCTGGGCGGCAAGCGGAATTAGTCAACGCGGAAGCGCAAGAAATTGATGGCAAGAACTATTACTTGCTGGAGTACCTGGTCAAACTGAGTGACAACCAGGAACGGCATAACCTTGCCAGTGTGGCAGTCAGTCGCGGCAAGTTGTATACCTTCAATGCCTCGACCCCGGAATATCGCTGGGACAAGATGAAAACGAAACTCGAACAAAGCGTGAAGTCGTTCTCGGTCTATTAGCACTGATGGCTACTCCGACTTTTGTGCTGGCTTCGGCATCGCCTGCCCGCAAACGGCTATTACAAATGGCAGGCATTGAACCTCTGGTGCAGGTCAGTCATTTCGATGAAGACCAGATTCAAAGCTCTGATCCAGCGTTGCTGGTCAAAACCCTGGCGATTCGCAAAGCCGATGTGGTGGCGAGTCAGCGTGCCAGCCAAGTGTCTAGCCCAACGCTGGTGCTGGGCTGTGATTCGGTGCTGGCCTTGAACGGATCGATTTACGGCAAGCCCGATAGTCCCCAAGATGCGATCGCCCGTTGGCAAGAAATGCGCGGTCAGGCGGGCATCCTTTACACGGGACATGCCCTGATCGAACTGTTGCCAGGTGCAACCGCCACCCCGCGATCGCTGCTCCGGTGCCAGATGACCCAGGTGTATTTTGCTGCTTTGAGCGATCGGCAGATTGAGGCGTATGTGGCGACGGGAGAACCGCTTAAGTGTGCGGGTTGTTTTGCGTTGGAAGGGAAAGGTGGGGCGTTTGTGGAGCGCTTGGAAGGGTGTCATACCAATGTGATTGGCTTGAGTTTGCCGCTCTTGCGCCAAATGCTGACCGAGTTGGGGTACGACATTACCGACTTCTGGTAGAAATTTGCCGCTGACTTGAAACCTGTTGGTGGCGTAGTGGTTTGACAAGGCTAACTGAGTGCTTTAGAACCTGGGTTTCGGCTCGCGTTCGACTGAGCGCTCACGCCGAAGTCTCAACCCACAGCAGACCGAGTGTTGAGCGAAGTCGAAACACGGCTGCTAATGCACATCTTTAGAGTTGTCAAACCAGCAGGGTATGTTAGGCAACGCCGTAACGCACCATGAGGCTTACTGTTCATGCCGCAGATCTCGCCCGAACCGCCCTCATCCCCCAACCCCTTCTCCCATAAAAGGAGAAGGGGAGCCAGAAATTCTTTCCCCTCGCCCATTTTGGGAGAGGGGCTGGGGTGAGGGCGGTTCGGGGTGTATTCACGCGTGTCGGGGATGCTGGCTGGGGTGCGTGACGCTGGTGCTAACGGCACCCTACGGGATGACCAAATGAATCGATGTGACTCCTACTCTTGATAAATTGAGAGTTCATCGACACGGATTTCAAAGGGTTCGCCAGTGCCGATGGGGGGATAGATGCGGATTTTGGCATCCTGGGAGAATTGCTCCATGGGGGTACCAACGTAGGCGACATGGTGCAGCATTTGCCAGTTGGTGGTCATGTCGGGGCAGGCGATGACTAGCGTGACCACATGGGTGTAAGTGGTGACATACCAATCGCAGAGGGAGAGCAATTCCTTCAGGAAGGGATCGCATTGGTGCTCGAAGCGCTGCGTGAGGGAGGCATCGAGTTGGCGGCGAAGGGCGCGATCGCTCGCGGAAAGTTCGCTAGGGGGTTGATCATCTGCGGGCAGGTTAGGATTTCTCATGGGAAGGTGCGGGTGAATGTGCAATGTCGTATCCAATCGCAATGGCATACAAGACGCAACGCTCAGTTTGTAAGAATGTCTGAGTTTCATCATCGAAAAATGCACCAATGCCGCTACAACCGAGTCCTAAATCAGTCGCGGTTAAGTAAATGCGATGTCCTAATACACCCGCTAACTGTAAGGCAATCCGATAATTTTCACAGTCAGAAACGATCCAGAATACGACTGCCGCATCCCGCGCGATCGCCTGATTCACGCACAAATAGCCGCTGCGATCGCGCCAATCACCCGGCTGGATGCAGCGATCGCGCCAGTACACACCGGGAGTTACGCCGTCCACGGCATGAATCACGGTGTAGATTTCTAAATCGGTGCGGCTGGTGGTAGGGATCGCCTGGTGTAAGGCGTGTTGCACCGACTGTAACGCGAACTGGGAAATCGCACGGGGCTGAAGCCGACGCGCCGATCGCCGGGTTTGGATGGCCTGGAGTAAGCGATCGCGGTGCCAATGTGCCTCCATGGGCGGGAGGGGTTGCTGGGGGGAGGGGGTGAGGGTG
>JAIXVO010000677.1 GCA_027482985.1 Cyanobacteriota bacterium | reverse complement strand
TTGTTTGACCGTTGATTCGACTGCACCAGAACCGATAGAGATCCCCTCAGCTTGATAGTAGGCATAGTTGACAATCCGATGACGATGCTTGTCCAGGTAGGCGATAAACGTGCTGACGCGCTGGTGCTGCCACCCCTGGAACAGCTTGATCGCCTGATCCACATTACCTTGCCATAACCATTGCTCGACCGCATCCAAGCGGCGTTGCGACCCACCGACCTTGCCCAAGTTCTCGACCAAGTGATACCAGTCTAAAATCTCACATCTTTGATCCGGGGTGCCAATCTGGTCGTAGATATTCCAGATGCCATCATGACCATCGCCCAAACACGTTAACGGGGCAGACCAGGGTTGCGCTTTCACCCAATGCACCAGGCTGAGGTTATCTTGGAAAAACGCACCCACAGACTGTTCATGCAGGTTGACGGCTTTATAATCTCGCCATTGACAGGGTTCTCCTTTGGGGGTACGGAGCCGCACTTTACCACCATCTACACTCATTTCGACAACTGGTTGAGACACTTGCGGCAGGTTGAAGGTTTGGCGATGCACGAAGCGTTGTTGGGTACTGTGAGGCACACCCACACCAGTTAAAATTTCAATATCTGCGGCAGCACGTGCGTAGGACTCATTCGCACTGAGCAATAAACAGCATTTGACTAAATAAGGACTCCATCGAGTGTAAGCTTCGACATCAAGGATTTGAGCTTGTTTTTCACTCACGCTTAATCGTCCAAGGATACTGGTGATGCTCCGTTTGCGTCCAGTTGTGGTGCCACTACTAGTTTGGATAAAAAATTACCGATTTCGGGACTGACATACTCTAGCAGCTGACCTCGAACCGCTTCCTCAATGCCAGCTAAAGTTTGCACTTGATCGGGGTCGGTTTCCTCATACAGTAGACTCGCAATGGCACGGGCATGAGCTTGAATTTGGGCTTTTTTATCAGCGTCCATAGGGCAGTTTCAAGAGATGGAACTGCTCAAAGTGTAGCCTGACTACCTAAAAACAGAATTAAGTACTTATGCTTATCGCAAAAGTGGGATGCACTCCTGACCATTGAGCACTTTGAGCATAATTTCTAATCGTCTTTGGCGAGTCTGATAGCTTGCCAAGGAGATTTCCATAAGAAGTGATGTAAGTCATATTGGTTTTCGAGTCCAACCGCTTTCGCAATCGCGGGCAATGATTTCCATTTGACCTCGCTGATCAACCCCAAACGCAAGTACTTAAACGCTTCAAAGCTGCGCACGTCTGAAAACACATTCACATACAGTTGGCAATACTCATCGACAAAGCGAATCGTTGGTCGAGCCGCTCTGGAAGCTGGCATAGAACTTTGGTACCTCTCAATCGTTCTATATTCTATTCTGATTTTCTCTCGCTAACGTGACCGAAGAGGGAGCCGTTGTTTCTACTCAAGTAACAGCCAAAACCGGGAAATTTTTACCCCAAAAACGCCAAAAATGACCCAACCATTACCCCAAACTTAGTTTATGTGTACTGAAAGCAAAAACAGCTTAGAAACAGAAAAACCTCAGAACACTTGGCCCTGAGGCTTTTCTGTTAAACGCGCCCTGAAGGACTCGAACCCTCGACATCAGGTTTTGGAGACCTGCGTTCTACCAACTGAACTAAGGACGCAAACCCAACTGTTTTTATAATATCAGCTTCGGGATTCGCTGCGGAAGCGATTCCCAGTCAATTGTTATTGGTCATCAATGGTGCCCTCTGCCACAGTCTGGAGCGAGGAGACCCAAATAACCAATAACGAATGACCAGGACTAGAGCGCGCGATCGAAGCGTTGTTTCAGGCGGGTCGCCTTACCAACACGGTCACGCAGATAGTAGAGCTTCGCACGGCGGGCTTTACCACGACGCAAGATTTTCACACTCTCAATTCGGGGTGAGTGCAGCAGGAAGACCCGCTCCACGCCGACTCCTTGAAACACACGGCGGACGGTAATGTTCTGGTTAATTCCAGCACCCCGTTTAGCGATCACCACCCCTTCGTAGGGCTGCGTCCGCTCTTTTCCACCTTCTTGAATAATCACACCAACCTTGACGGTGTCGCCAACGTAAATGATTGGCAGATTCGACTTCATCTGTTCCGCTTCAATCGAGCGGATGATCTCGTAGGCGTTCATGGCTCTGGTCAAAAACTCACAGTCTTCAATTATAGGTGGAAGGGTACAAATTAGTCTAGAACCCAATGGGAATTGCTTAAGTTTTTGTTAGAAGTTGCCCAAAAGACCTGTTTTTCAGCCGAAAATCCCCCTCTAGAGCATTGAAAGACCACTTGAAGTTCGCTATCACAACTCTTACGTCATCCGTTGGTTGAGGCTACCATTTTGCTACTGTTTAATGTTTTTTGCGGGAATCAGGCCGCCTCCTTCTCGGCTGTGTTCCCTGTCGCCTCTCACTTGGCGATGCATATCCCCGATGGGTTTCTGAGTTTACCCGTCAGCTTAGCGACCTGGTTGATCGCGATCGCCCTAATCGCCATTTGTCTCAACAAGGTGCAGGGTGACTATCAGGAACGAGCCGTGCCGCTCATGGGGGTCTGTGCAGCCTTTATTTTTGCGGCTCAAATGATCAACTTTCCGATTCCCGGTGGCACTTCCGGGCATTTATTAGGCGGAACCCTGGCAGGGGTGTTACTCGGACCCTGGGCCGGTTCTCTGGTCATGACTGTGGTGTTTATTGTGCAGGCCGTGTTGTTTCAGGATGGTGGCATTACGGTTCTGGGTGCCAATATTTTCAATATGGGTTTGGTCGGCACGTTTGGTGGCTACTTTGTGTATGAAACCATCCGCAAAGCCCTTGGTTGGAATTCCTGGCGCGGCATTGGTACGGGGACGGCGATCGCCAGTTGGGTGAGTGTGTTTGTCGCCTCCCTGCTCTGTGCGGTGCAACTGGCCTTGTCCGGCACGATCGCACTGCCGATCGCCCTCTCCGCGATGGCGAGTTGGCACGTCATGATTGGGATTGGGGAAGCGGTGATTACGACGATCGCGATTGGGTATGTCTACCGCACTCGCCCAGATTTGCTGTACAAGCCGCCCCGCTCAACCACAGTCGCTAAAACTCCCGTGCCTCGTTAAGGGCGAGCGTTTGTTCGCGCCCATCTTCAACCTTCATGATTTGCAAACAGCAGCAGGAGTTAACCCCGTGACAGATGCTCAACGGAATCGGAATCGTGCTTTTATGTGGACAGGCTTAGGGGCGGCGTTAATGGTGGCGATCTTCCTATCGCCGTTTGCTAGCCGGAACCCGGACGGGCTGGATCGCGTGTCGCAAGATCATCAATTTGATAAGAAAGCGGCTGAGAATACTCCAGCGAAGAATCTCCCGTTTCATAGCGTGTTTGAGGAGTACTCAGTGCGCAATGTCCCCGCCAATGTGGCGACTCCCCTAGCAGGCTTAGTAGGGACGCTAGTGACGTTTGGGCTGGCCTATGGCATTGGCAAGTTAGTGGTGCGCCGCCCCGGTAGCCCACCCGATGATCCCGCTTAAGGATACGAAACCATGCTTTTGCATATTGGCGGATTTCGATTAGATACGGAGAGCGATCGCAACACGCCGTGGCATCAACTCATTCCCAGAACCCGGGTCCTGTGTGCGTTCCTGCTGGTGTTTGCGATTGCCCTCACGCCCAACGGGCAATGGCTCACCTGGGCCGTGTATGGGCTGGCAGTGGCAGCGATCGCGGTGATCAGCCAGGTGCGACTCCTGGATTTGATTAAACGGGTGGCGGTGGAATTTTTGTTTGTGGGCTTAGTGTTGCTAGGTACTCTGTTTCGCAGTGGGGGTGAAGTCGTTTGGCAATGGGGGATCTTGCGGATCACGACGGAAGGGTTGACGGTGTTGGGGAGTGTCAGTCTGAAAATGCTGCTCTGCCTGACGATGCTCAACATTTTGGTGCTGACCACTTCAATTTCCAACTTGCTCCACGCCCTGAAGGAATTGCGCGTCCCGAAATTATTGGTGGCGATTTTATTCTCCATGCATCGCTATATTCAGGTATTGGTGGATGAGATTAACTGCATGAAAAAAGCCGCTCAATCCCGGAATTTGTTTGCTCAGGCGCGGGGTAAACGCTTGGTGATCGGCAATATCATGGGGTCTTTGTTTATTCGCACCTTGGAGCGGGGAGAGCAAATTCATCAGGCGATGTTGGCGCGGGGCTATACGGGCTTACCGCCAGTCCTAGACCCACCCTTGAGTCAGGCTCGCGATCGCCGGGCCCTGGCGATCGTTCTCATCCTGGTACTCAGCGGTCAAATTTTTCATTGGCAACTGCGATCAACCTTCAATTAGTCGCAGTGCACACGACTGTTCCTTCATTCTGTCTGGTATGCACCATAACCCCATCTCTATTCAAAACGTCAGTTATTCCTATCCCGATGGCACCCAGGCATTAAACCAGATCCACTTTTACATTCACGCCACCGAACGAGTGGCGCTGATTGGCGCGAACGGCTCCGGCAAATCGACGCTGCTGCAACATCTGAATGGCTTGCTGTTACCCCAAACGGGCACCATCACCATTGGCGAACTGCCCATGACGGCGGACAATTTGCCCGCCATTCGGAATTTTGTCGGGTTAGTGTTTCAGAATCCTGACAACCAATTGTTTATGCCGACGGTTTGGGAGGATGTCACTTTTGGCCCGATGAATCAGGGGCTGCGGGGAGAAGCCCTGGAACGTCGGACAGAGCTGGCGCTATGGGCAGTCGGGTTAGACCCCATGCGGTTTGGCAAACGACCTGCTGGAAATTTATCTGGGGGTGAGAAAAAGCGGGTGGCGATCGCGGGAGTCCTGGCGATGGAACCCCAGGTGATCGTCCTGGATGAACCGACGGCGCAACTCGATCCGCGATCGCGCCGCCAACTGATGCGGCTGCTGGATTCGCTGCCCCAAACTCAGATCATTGCTACCCACGATCTCGATTTGGCACTGGAATTGTGCAATCGCACGATTTTGTTGAGTCAGGGGCAAATTGTCTACGACGGCGAAACCCACGCCATCCTGGGGGATGCTGACCTGCTGGAGCAATATGCCCTGGAATTGCCGCTCAGTTACAGTCGCCCCTACTGTCAACTGGAACATGCTCCCTTGCGATAAAAAGTCAACGGCTTCGAGATGCGATCGCCACACAGAGGCGATCGCGGTGGATTAGAGTAGAGGGCATCGGGCATTACTCATCTCATTTGCTATGGTTTCTTTTCATCGATCGCGTTCTGTCAAGTTCCTGACTGGTCTCCTCCTCAGCCTTGTAGCCGTCACCCTGATCCCGACGGCTCCGGCAATCTCGCAAGCACTCCGGGTCGATTTACCCCTCCAACTCGCTCAAAAATCGCCCCCCGCTGCGGTCAAACCTGATACCACGCCCCTCTCAACGACGAAAGGCGTACAAAAGCGGGTGCTGGACAATGGTCTCACCGTCCTCATGAAGCCAGTCGATACGGCTCCCGTGGTGAGCGTCCAGGTGTGGTATCGGATTGGGTCGCGGAATGAAGCGGCGGGTGTGAATGGCATCGCGCACCAGTTGGAACATTTAATGTTTAAGGGTACGAAGGAACGTCCCATTCAGTTTGGGCGCTTTTTTAGTGCGCTAGGGAGTGCTTCCAATGCCTTCACCAGTTATGACATGACGGCTTATTTCGGCACGGTTGAAGCCGATAAGTTGGAATCGCTGTTGGTATTAGAAGCCGATCGCATGCAGAATTCGATTATTGACGAAGCCGCCCTGACCAGCGAAAAGCGAGTGGTGATCTCAGAGTTACAGGGCTACGAAAATAGTCCCAGTTATCGGTTAGGTCGATCCGTGATGCGATCGGTCTTCCCCACCAGTCCTTATGGCTTACCCGTGGGCGGCACCAAATCGGATGTGGAAAAATTTGCCGTCGATCAGGTGCGCTACTACTACGACACCTACTACCGTCCCGATAATGCCGTACTGGTGGTGGTGGGCAATTTTCAGCCGGCTGAGTTAAATCGCTTGATCGATCAAACCTTCGCCCAAATTCCCAAAGCCACGACTCCCCTGCCCGCCAGTCCCACCCCTAAACCCGTCACCACCGCCGCCACCGCGAATCCCCCCATCACTTTGCGGGAACCTGGGACGGCAGCGCTGTTGAATGCGGTCTATCCCTTGCCCGATGTGAAGCATCCCGATGTACCCGCGCTGCAAGTGATGGATGCGATTTTGGCGAGTGGCCGCAGTTCACGACTGTATCAATCCCTGGTGGAAGCGGGGCTGGCAAGTGAGGCCAGTGGTTATGCTGCGAATTTGATGGGCGGCGGGTGGTATGAACTGTCGATTACAGCGGCACCGGGGCGCAAATTACCGGACCTCGATCGCGTATTGCAGCAGGTGATTGCCGAGTTGCAGACGAAAGGGGTGACTGCTGAAGAACTGAGCCGCGCCAAAGCCCAGTTTCGAGCTTCCACCATTTTGCGGAATCGCGACATTAACAGTCAGGCGATGCAGTTGGGCGATGACTTTACCACCACCGGCGATTATCAGTTTACCGATCGCCTGTTGGCGGCGATCGACCGGATTACCCCCGCCGACATTCAACGGGTAGCACAGACTTACTTAAAACCCGCGAATCGCACGGTGGGCTTCTTTGAGCCAACAACGGTCGCTGGTAGTAATGGGGCTGGAGCCAGTAGCTTCGCGCAGACGGCGGAAAAATTCAGTCCAGGCACACCGGTTGATCCAGCCGAAGTCGCGAAGTACCTGCCGCCGTTGTCGGGCGATCGCCGTGCTACGCTACCCCAGGCTCAACCCGAAACCCTCATCCTGAAAAATGGCATGCGGGTGCTGCTAATGCCCGATCGCAGTACCCCAACCGTTTCGCTGAGTGGCTTCGTGACAGCGGGTTCGGCTTACGACCAAGCGGCCACTGCGGGATTAGCCCGATTGACCGCAGAGAACTTGATGAATGGGACGAAGACGCGATCGGCGCTAGAGATTGCCAAAACCCTGGAAAATCGGGGTGCCTCGCTGGGCTTTGGCGTGACGCGGGAAGGTGTAACGATTTCTGGCGATGCCTTGGCTGCGGATTTGCCCACACTGGTCAAAGTGCTGGGAGATGTGTTGCAAAATTCGACCTTCCCCGAGAAAGAACTGGAACTCAGTCGGCAACAAGCCCTGACAGAACTGAAATTGGCGCTGGATGACCCCGGTCGCGTCGCCCAACGGACCTTCCAACAAACTATCTACCCCGCCAACCATCCCTTCCACTCGCTCGCCACACTGGACAGCCTGGGCAAAATTCGGCGCGAGGCTGTGATGCGCTTCTACCAGCAGCAATATCGCCCTGAAGACACGATTTTGGCGCTGACGGGAGACTTTAATCCAGCCACCGTTAGAAATCTACTTGCCAGCGAATTTGGGTCATGGCAAAGCACCAATCCGGAACCTCAGATCACTTATCCTGCTGTCCCTTTACCAGAGCGGACAACTCGCCTGACACCCACCCTCCCCGGTAAAACGCAGTCAATTACCTTCATGGGCTACAACGGCATTAATCGTCGCGATCCGCGGTTCTATGCTGCCGAGGTGCTGAACCAGATTTTGGGTGGCGATACCCTCTCCAGTCGGCTGGGGACGGAAATTCGCGATCGCCAGGGACTCACCTACGGCATCTACAGCGTGTTCCAGGCGGGTACTAATTCGGGGCCATTCATGATTTACATGCAGACGGCACCAGAAGATGCCGATCGCGCCATTGCCAGCACGATCAGTCTGTTGCAACAAGCTCGTCAACAGGGCTTTACGGCAGCCGAGGTCGAAGCCGCCAAGCGATCGCTGATCAGCAGCTATACGGTGGATCTGGCAGCGCCCGAAGATCGCGTCCACACGATTTTAATGAATCAGGTGCACGGTCTGAGTTTGGATGAAATTCGTCAGTATCCTGCCAAGATCCAGGCGCTCACTCCGGATCAGGTGAATCGCACCCTGCAGGAACTCCTCCATCCTGATAATCTGGTGATTGTCACGGCGGGTCCGCCTCCTGCCACGTCCCAGAAATAAGAGGTGTCTATGCGATCGCGGTCATGGCTACAACGGCTGGGTCTGATGCTCTGGCTCGGCTGGAGTTTGCTGGGCTGGGGTATCCCCACCGCGATCGCTGCCCCCACGCCCCTCGATCCCTCCCGGATGCCGCTGATCACCGTGGAGGTGCATTTGGGGAATGCCGCCAATGAGCTGAAGTTTTTCCCGGCGGATCTCAAGTTTGTCGCTGGAAAGCGCTACAAGCTGGTGTTGGATAATCCCAGTCAGGAGAAGCACTATTTCACGGCGAAAGATTTTGCCGATAATCTCTGGTCGCAAAAGGTGGAAGCAGGCGACGTGGAAATTAAGGGCGCGATTCACGAGTTGGAACTGAAGCCCGGGGCGATCGCCGAGTGGCTTTTTGTCCCCATCCGCACGGGCACCTACGAGCTCCATTGCACGATTCCGGGACATGCCGCCGCTGGGATGGTGGGGCAACTGGCGATCGTAAACAAATAGACTATTGCCAACAACTAATAGTCGTTAGCTGTGCTGCCAGCAGATTCAAGAAATTTAGTCTAAAGTTAAAGATTAGAAACCTTTTGTCATCGTCCTCGACCCTTTAAGCACCCTCACTGCTGGAATTGCATGAACATCCTGAGCCAACTGCTGAACCAACCCGCCCTGCCTGCTCCCAAGAAGCAACGGTCTGGCGTGGAAATCAAATCTCCCCGCGAAATTGAAACGATGCGGCAGGCGGCACGGATTGTCGCCACGGTGTTGAAGGAAATTTCTGAATTAGTGCAGCCGGGGATGACGACCGCAGACCTGGATGTCCATGCCGAAAAGCGAATTCGCGAAATGGGAGCGACCCCCAGTTTCAAAGGCTATCACGGCTTCCCAGCGTCAATTTGCGCCTCCATCAATCATGAAGTGGTGCATGGCATTCCCAACCGCCGCAAAGTGATTCGACCGGGAGATGTGCTCAAGGTGGATACTGGGGCTTACTTTGAAGGCTTTCATGGCGATTCCTGCATCACGATCGCCGTCGGGCAAGTCACACCCGCTGCGGCGCGTCTGATCAAAGTCGCAGAAGAAGCGTTGTATAAAGGCATTGAGCAGGTGAAAGCCGGAGCCTTCCTGATGGATCTAGCCGGGGCGATCGAAGATCACGTCAAAGCGAACGGCTTTACCGTCGTCGAAGATTTTACTGGACATGGGGTGGGTCGCAATTTACACGAAGAACCCTCTGTTTTCAATTTCCGCACCCACCAAATGCCCAACGTCAAATTACGGGCAGGCATGACGCTGGCGATCGAACCCATTGTCAACGCGGGTTCCAAAGTCACTCGTATCCTGGGCGATCGCTGGACGGCAGTCACGGTCGATAATGCCCTCTCCGCCCAGTTTGAACATACGGTGCTGGTGACGGAAACGGGCTATGAAATTCTCACCGATCGCAGTACGTTGTAGCCTTGGCCTACGCTCATAATCCTGCACTCCAGCAACTTGTAAAGCGATGTCAGGCTCTACCGGGGAGTTTTCCCATGCGGCTGAGATCATTGTCGCTGACACGTCCAAGCCCAACACCCCGCGACAAAGAGGCTGTGTCGCCAGCCTGAATTTGCAGGATTTAGGCTTGGACGTAAGATTAAGTCGATGCCACCCACTGAGTCAAATCCTGCCGATTAATTGCCGCTGCCATCAAATCTGGGAAGCGATCGGGCGTACAGGCAAACGCCGGAATCCCCAGGGTCGCCATGAATTGCGTATGCGCGGAGTCATAGCAAGGTGCACCCTCATCATTCAACGCCAGCAGGGTAATGAACTGCACTCCCGATCCCGCGATCGCCCGCACCCGTTGCCGCATGGCATCAGTATTTCCGCCTTCATAGAGGTCACTAATCAACACCAAAATCGTGTCCTGCGGTCGCTGCACTAAACTCTGACAGTAGGTCAACGCCTGATGAATATCGGTACCGCCGCCCAATTGCGTCCCAAACAAAACTTCCACTGGGTCTTGCAACAATGCCGTCAGATCCACCACTGCCGTATCAAACACCACCAGCCGCGTGCGCACTGCGGGTAAAGAGGCCAGCACCGCACTGAAGATGCTGGCATAGACGACCGAGGTAGCCATCGACCCACTTTGATCAACACACAAGATCATGTCTCGCAGAGCCGACCGTTTGCGCCCAAAGCCAATCCGCGTTTCGGGAATAATCGTCCGGTAGTCCGGCTGGTAATGTTTCAGGTTGGCGCGAATGGTGCGGTGCCAGTCAATTTCATGATGGCGCGGCCGACGGTTCCGTGTAGCGCGATTGAGACTCCCCAGGATCGCCTGCCGCATGGGATTCGCCAACTTCTGAAGCAATTCATCCACTACCCGTTGCACCACAATTCGCGCCGTGTCCTTGGTTTTCGCTGGCATCACGCCACTCAATGCCAGCAAATTGGCAACCAGATGGACATCCGGCTCCATCGCTGCCAACAATTCCGGTTCCAATAACATCTGCCGCAGATTGAGCCGCTCCAGGGCATCCTGCTGCATCACTTGCACCACTGAAGTCGGGAAATAGGTTCGAATGTCGCCCAACCAACGCGCCACTTTCGGTGCAGATCCTCCTAATCCCCCCTGGCGATCGCTGTCATACAACGCACTCAGCGCCTGGTCGATCACCTGATCACTCGCACCCAAACTGAACCCATTCCCTGCTTCTATCCCATCGGCAGCTCCCCCCCCCAAGATCAATCGCCAGCGGCGTAACCGTTCTGTCTCAGTCGTCATCGCTACCATCCTTGAGCATCCGCCGTGAGCCGCATCAGGTTGAATCCCAAACAGCATTCTTTCCCAGTACAATTGTATCCAGAATAACGGCGATCGCAGTTCTTTGGGGATCTCGTCAGCAAGACTGCGATCGGGGTAGATGGGCGATCGGATCGCAGGTGTGATGAGGGGTGATCGAGCAACTATGAGTTAGGACAGCTAGCCGCTCAATCGCTATTCTCATCAGGGCGATCGAGCGGCGGCTGGTCACTGGGAGTGATTACACTTCCTTACCTAAAACAAATGACTCAATCGTCTCTGTAATTCGAGTGGCTTGCTCATAGTTCAAAGCAATGATGGCAACCACATCAACACTCAGAACATGCGTTTTAACAACAGGTCTATAGAAAGGGGGTTTTTCATGCGTGAGTACGAGCAACAGGTTATAGCGGTTACCAATTTTCGTTGAATATGATTCAATCTCAATACCTTGAAAGCTAGACAGAGAAAAGGTTTCGATGGATGCTTGCTTCTCCATCAAGGTTCGGGATTTCAGAATAATTTGATTCTGCGTTTTATCGAACGTGCAACTATTAGCAACGGACAAAAATAATAATGCCAATCCCAATCCGCCAAACAGCAAAATGGGGATAGGCGCGAATAGCATCGCAGTTGGCTGATCGTAGCGCAGCGTCAGAGACTTGGCACTTGGCGTGTTGAGAAAAGTCTGAATCGTGTTAAAGGTATCCCTCCGACTAGATGAATTAGAAACGGGCAGTGTTTGTGTCGGCGCAACCAGCCAAATGGGACGATTGGTGCCGCCGCCGACACCTTCGACGGAACGAACCGCTTCGAGTGTTTGTTCCTGTTGGATGCCAATGAAGGTTTGTTGCTGTAATTGGCAAGTCACTGAAGTTGTTTGCCGAGTACAGTTTAAAACTGTCGAGGTGGGTTCCCAAACCAGCGATCGCACCAGCGTATGGAGTGTCACACAGAGACAGCAGCCACCCACCACCCAACTATTAATGGGGTAGTAACGGGTTTTCAAACGCTCTGATGTTTGCTCGATAATTCTCATCGGTGGTGTTGCTAGCTCCCTCTAGTGTTAGAGCCAGCATAGCCAGCCTGGATTCCGAACGAATGACATGGGGCTGAGGCTTGAGGTAATGATGGGCAACCGGATTTATTGCCACAGTGTCCACCGTCGGTGTAGCACGTAAATAATGCCTACAATGGTGCCGCAGTCCCCAATCAGCAAGCCGATCGCGGCTTCTTCCAGTGCTTGCGAGGGGACAAAGATCCAGTTACGAATGGTGGCAGAAACCAGCGCCCCCCAGCAAACGAACGCCCATTCCAGCAATGCCAGGGTCAAGAAGATCGCAGATGGCACAGTATTGGGCTTAGGATTACCGGGCACACTGGTCGCGATCGCCAGCATCATGAGGAACATCCACAACACGCCCAAGATAAAAGCCGCTTCAAACTTAACAGGGGGGAGCTTGAACATGGCAGATTGATGACTCTTTGAGCACCGCCAATTGACAGCACCATCCTATCTCCGCCTGCCACTATCGCCCATTAATGCTTCCTGTCCTTTGAGAGAAAACTATGTGGCAGAAGCGCGATCACGACTATGCCAAGATATTTTCCAGAGGTAAGCTCCCGTAGGTCGGGTAGAGCCTCGCGAAACCCGACACAACCGCTGCTTAGGACAGTCACGATCGCCCATCTCGCCAACTTGGTTCATGAAATCGTTAACCCCAATTTGAGCATGGGCAATCGCGGTCTGAGGTGCATTTCTGCTCCCAGCAAACCGCGATCGCCCCTGCTTTTAGTTCGTAGATGTGGTTTTCCGCTCAGGGACAGTCCAGAAGTAGATCGTGCGACCGTCTACCTGCACCACTTTTTCGGGCTTCCAGTTGCCCATATCAAAAGCATGGGAGACAATCCGGGTGCCGGGTTGGAGTTCTTCTAGCAATTTGGGGCGCAACCTCAAATTAATGTCCGGCAGCAAGTACAGCGTGACGACAGTAGCCTTCCGTAAATCAGTTTCAAACAAATCCTGCTGCCGAAATTCCACCAGGTCAGTCACCCCGGCTTGTTTCGCATTGGCTTTCGCTTCTCGGACTCGCGCCGGATCGAGATCCACCCCCACGCCGCGTATCCCAAACCGTTTCGCAGCCGTCACCACAATGCGCCCATCCCCACTGCCGAGGTCATACAGGCGATCGCCCGGTTGCACATTCGCCAGTTTCAACATGGCATCCACCACGGGTTGTGGTGTCGGCACATAGGGCACATCCAAATTACGGGATTGCGCCAGTTGCGTCGGTGTTTCAGCGGAAGCATCTACTGCTTGGGGTTGTTGCCCCCATTTGACGACAACTGCCGTCAGTACACCCACCCCGGCTAACAGGAATAACAGCGATCGCTTGAGATTCATCCTTCAATTCTCCTTTGTCATTGCAACTGATGTCATCAATCAATCTGAATGCGCGGTCAAGTCGAGCGATATCGATCCCATAACCAAACCGGAATCCCCAGCGCCACTACGACAATTCCCACCAGTGCCCCCAGTCCGGTGTACGCCAAACTGGAATACAACAGATAGCCACACACCCCACAAAACAGCAGGGGCGTGAGGGGATAAAAGGGCACCACAAACGGGCGCGATCGCATCGGATCTTTCCGGCGCAACACGAACAGCGAGAGGCCCGTCAGCAGAAAAAAGAACCAAAAAATCGGAGCAGTATATTCCACCATTGTTTTGAACCCTTCGCGGGTGAAGGTGCCTAATCCCACCAGCGCCAGGGCGATCGCGCCTTGCAGCAAAAAGGCTGGAATGGGGCTACTGGGGAGAGGTTGCCAGCGATCGAGAAAGCGAAACAGGGCAAAATCTTGACCCAGGGCAAAATTCGTTCTAGCTCCGGTGAAAATCGTGGCATTGGTGGCACCGAGCGTCGCAACGGCAATCAACAAGCTGATGAACATCGCACCGGGATGACCAAAGGTGACCCGCAGTAAATCAGCCGCCACAGCTTTCGATTGCGCCATGCCTGCGAAACCCAACCCATGCAAAAAGGCCAGGTTAATCAGCAAGTAAATCGCGGTGATGAGGCCCAGACTCCAGAGTAGCGATCGCACCATATTGCGTTTGACATCCCGGATTTCGGCGGAAATATAAGCGGCTTCATTCCACCCACCATAGGACAACAACACAAACAACAGCGCTAAGCCCCAACTCCCGCCTGTCGTCGAGGAGGGTGGTGGAGCCGCATGGGGCGCAGTAAACAACAACCCCACGCCAATCACCAGGATCAAGCCCAGCACTTTGGCGAGTGTCAGCCAGTTTTGAGTGCGCTTGCCGACTTGTAAGCCGACGATGTTCAAGGCGGTCAGGAGGGCGATCGCCAGCGCCGCATAAATGGACGCTGAGAAATCTCCCAGGTAGACCAATTGCGTCATGTAATCGCCAAAGACAAAGGCTAAGAGGGCGATCGATCCGGTTTGCACCACGGTCATCCGAGCCCAGGCAAACAGAAATGCCACTGCCTTGCCAAAGGCTCGCTTGAGATAGTCATACACGCCACCCACACTGGGATAGGTCGTCGCCAGTTCGGCATAGCACAGAGCACCCACCACCGAAATGCCGCCACCCAGCAACCAGGTAAACAAGAGCATCTCGGCACTATTCGCATTCGCGGCAACCAGCGCAGGGGTTTCAAAGATACCCGCACCAATCACAATACCGACAATCAGCGCCACTGCATCGACCCAGGTCAGCGTGGGTCGAGGTGCGGCGGCTTCCGGAATGACAGGGGACTGCCATGCGACTCGATTTCCAGGTCTACTCACACAGCACTCTCCTCATTGCAATTCAGATTTTGATTGGATCTCTGGACAAGATGAGGCAACACAGCTTTTTGGAGTATCTAATGGGAGGGATGCGGTCATAACTATCTAAAGACTGATCCCGCGATCGCGCCCCCACCCTCACCCAAATAGGTCATCAATTACTCTCACCAGAGTCACTCAGTTGAGGGTAGAGTCTCGCTGCACTAATCCCCCACAATAAAGAGCAGGTGAATCACTACGAATTTTGGCGGATGTGCAGGGCGATCGCCGAAATGGATAAAATGACCATCGCTGCATGAG